>JBKPLM010000248.1:0-7451 GCA_046731655.1 Verrucomicrobiota bacterium
GCTTGGGGAGGGCTAGGCTGGACGACGGAAAAGAAAGATGCGCAACTCGGCCCCCTTGAGATCACTCACAAGGAAAGCCACGGAATTGCCTTTCCGCCGATTGCGAGTGGGATTTGCCTAGTCGGCGGGATTGCCCTGGTAGTTATCGGCAGCCGGAAGAGCTAATCACCCGCTTTTAGCACTGCGAAAGTCCTGCTGCCTTTGCGATCGAGATAGAGGAGGACGCCCCGTTTCGGATCGGCTTTATTGAGCGCCTCGCGGAACGACTTCACGTTCGTGACCGGTTTGGCGTCCACCTCGGTGATGACGTCTTCGCGCTGAATATCCTGGGCCGCGGCAATACTGTTGTCCTCGACGTCGGTCACCACCACACCTTGTTGCACCGGCAAATGAAGACGCTCCGCAACATCTTTGGTCAACTCCTGAACCTGTAATCCAAATTTGCCGATACTTTCCTGTTTTGGTTGCGATGGCTGAGTCGGCAACGCGTTTGATGCTTGCGCAATCTCGTTTGGCAGTTCGCCAGTTTTGATAGGGACTTTTATGCTCTGGCCTTTGCGCCAAACACTCAGCTGAACACTTTGGCCAATTTTCTTTTTCAAAATCTCATGCTGCAGCTGTGAGTCCGATTCGATCGGGGTCCCATCCACATGTGTGATTACGTCGAACGGTCGCAAATCACTTTTGGAAGCGGGCGCATCGGCTTCAATCGTGCGAACCACGACGCCTTTATCGGCGCCTTTAAACAAATCGCGGATTGTCGGGTCGTCACCGACCGTTTCAATCCGAATGCCCAACCAGGGTCGCATGATTTTGTGGCCAGCGATCAGCTCGGTACCGATTTCCTTGGCCATGTTTACGGGGATCGCGAAGCCGAGGCCGCGATTCATCCCGTTAATCAACGTGTTCATGCCAATCACCTTGCCGTCGATGTCGCAGAGCGGTCCTCCACTATTGCCCGGATTAATCGACGCGTCGGTCTGCAAATAATCGGAGATGGAGTAGGCGCCAGTCTGAAGCAATTTGCTGCGGCCTTTGCCGCTGACTACGCCGTAAGTGAAGGTGTAATCAAGCTTGAATGGCGCCCCGATCGCGAACGCAAACTGGCCCACCCGCACCGCGTCGCTGTCACCCAGCTGGACGACCGGCAAATCTTTGGCGTCGACCTTGATGACTGCAATATCAGTCTTCTCGTCAGTACCCACGACCTTCGCCGGAAAATTCCGGCCGTCCCTCAATTTCACATCGACCTTGTCTGCACCTTCGACGACATGAAAGTTCGTGAAGATGTACCCATCTGGCCGAACGATAAATCCGGAGCCTTCGCTTTGGATCGGGCGCGGCCCGCCCGGGTTGCGCCGTTGATTGCTCTCATCAGGCGGCCCTTGGAAGAACAAATCATCGAGTGGCGAACTTTCGGTGATGTCGTTTTTCTTAGAAACCTCTATAATGACAACACTCGGTGCGACGGTTTCGAACACTTTTGCAAAAGCATTGTTCAATTGATGAACGACATCTTTGCCCGCCTCGGCCACAGCGGCAGGAACCGTCGCGGTCGGAACAGCCTCAGGTTGCGCGGCGAACGATGTACTGAGTGCAACGCACAGGCTCAAAATGGATAAACGCATGGGTTGGAATTTGGACAGCAGAGAACATGCAACGTTCAACTGGATACGTCCAATCCCGGCTTACTCGAAGATAGGCTCGCAGCTCAATCCGGCCCCTATCACAGGGCTGGACACAGCCCGTATAATAACGGGCCCAACCCTGCATATGCGCGTGTTCAAGAGGCGATTCGTCTTTCGGATCGGCGTCGTAATTTTGATATTGTTCTGGGCGACGGCGCTTGGACCAGAACCTCCCGCGCGCATCTCCATTTCGCCGAGCGAACTTGTTCGCGCTGTTACAATTCAGCGGGACTCGCTGATCGAATTGTGCCTGATCGACCACGTCGATCCAAACGGGCAAGATGCCAAGGGGCGGACGCCGTTGTTGATCGCGACGTCCCAGCAGGATTGGAAAACAGCGCAGCGGCTCATCGGTGTCGGTGCCATGGTTGATCTTGCCGACAAAAATGATTTTACGCCGCTGATGGCCGCCGCGATGCACGGCAATCTCGAAATCTTTCGGGAGTTGCTGACCCGCTCCACCAATCTTCACGCGGAAGCACGGTGTAAAGATGGCAGTGATTTGCTGGGCATGGCTCTCGATGGCGGCAATCCGCAAATCGTCAGGTCTGTCATGGAACGTTTACCCACCATGCCGCAATGGCGAAGCAGCACACGGCGCGCTCTTCAATCTGCCTTGATGACTGGAAACAAGGGCGAAATCCAGTTGCTACTCAGCAAGCACTCCGCGCCCCCTACGCCCGAGGGGAAGAATGTGCCGCTGCTCGCGTACGCCGTCGCTGGAAACGACTCCTCCCTTTTTGGCACGCTTTTGTCTTGTGGCGCCGATCCAAACACGGCTCTGTCATCGCGCTGTGATAAGGATTTTCTGGCACTGCTCCCGTCGAAATCGTTCAGCAGTTACGTTGAAGGAGACAAAGGTCTGACGGTCTTGATGCTGGCTGCAGGCCTGGGCCGGGAAGATTACCTGCGCGCTCTGCTTGCGGCTGGTGCTAAACGGAACCAATTGACCAAGCGCGATAAAATGTCTGCGCTGGATATTGCCGCGGAGACTGGTCACTGGCGTTCTTCGCAAATTCTTCTCGGCGGTGGGCCTTCTCCCGATCAACTGCATCTCGAAATTTCTCTCGCTTTGCAACGAGTTGCTCTCGTTAAGAACGGCGTCCCGGTATATCGCACGCAATGTTCGACTGGACGGGAGGGTTACTCCACCCGCACAGGAGACTTCGTAATTACCAACAAGGAGCGAAATCATCGTTCCACCATCTATCATGTGGAGATGCCTTATTTCATGCGCCTGAGTTGTCTCGACTTCGGAATGCACGCCGGGCTCGTGCCGAATTATCCAGCCTCACACGGTTGCATTCGATTGCCGGAGGAAGCGGCGCGCAAATTCTTCTCCGAGATCCCAATCGGAACGCTTGTGACGGTGCAATAAAAGCGCAACGCTTTAATGAGTCGTCATCCCGAACGAAGTGAGGGACCTCATGCTCATGCTGCGGGTCACACAATGGTACGGTGAATGATCTTGGCTCCGATTGGGAGGCCCTTCGCTTCGCTCAGGATGACATTTTTAGTTGAGCGTTAGATGTTGAAAATATTGGCACATGAAACCCCTATTCTTATTCGCCCCCGGAGCAGGCGCTCCGTCGTCGCATCCCTGGATGCAAAATTGGAAGGGTCGCTTGTCTGAGATTGGCGAGGTCGAAACTCTCGATTACGCCTACATGCGCGAGGGTCGGAGACGCCCCGATCCATTGCCAAGGCTTATCGCAGCGCATCGAGAAGCGTTGCGCGACGCAAGAAAACGACATCCGACCGAATTAACGATCCTAGTTGGCAAGAGCATGGGTGGCCGCGTTGGATGTCACCTTTCGCTCGAAGAAGAAGTGGACTGCCTCATTTGCCTCGGGTACCCGCTCTGCGCGATGGGAGATCGGACAAAACTGCGAGATGAGGTTTTGCGGGCGCTTTGTACACCAATTCTCTTTGTGCAAGGCACGCGGGATCCGCTTTGCCCTTTGAATCTCCTCGAGCGCGTGCGTACCGAAATGAAAACGCAAAACGTTTTACACATCGTCGAAGGTGGCGACCATTCATTGCAGGTGCCAAAACGCCAGCTTCTATCGAGCGGCGAAACCCAGACGGGTATCGATCAACAAATCTTCCGTTCAATCACGGAGTTTCTTTCCGCAGTAACTGGAAAACTTCCAAGCTAGCGCCTTGGGATATGCGATCCTTCGTTGGTAATAAAGTGGCGGCCTGGAGTAATTCTCCACGGAACGTCCACAATGCGAGGCGGGCCAGGCTGAGCTCGCCAGCGGATGAGTGTCTTTAGTGCTGTCGCATCCGCAGGCCAATCACCGAATACTCCCATCTTCTTCAAGATTTTGATCTCAACAACGTTCCCTTGTGGACTGACCGTCAATCGATAGATGCCTATGCCACTGATTTTGGCAAAACGATACTGAGCAGGTATATCAGGATACGGAAAATACGTGAAGATTTGCTTGGCCTCGGGTCCGGAATGGACAACGAGGTGAACAGTGTCCGTTTTGCCAGAAGTAGGGCTAGTTGCTGCGACTTTGCTTGGTTGCGGGGAAGCATGCGATAGGTCGTTCACCATGCGGCTGGCTGTCAACATGGTTGCAAACAGTGCCTCTTTCACAGAGTTTGCTTATCAAATCGGCGGTAAGTTTGTTACGATATTTTCGCCGTCATCGCAGTATGTTGCCGGACCAATAATGAAATGAAACCTATTCCTGTTT
This sequence comes from Verrucomicrobiota bacterium, assembly GCA_046731655.1. Taxonomy (GTDB): domain Bacteria; phylum Verrucomicrobiota; class Verrucomicrobiia; order Chthoniobacterales; family UBA10450; genus Udaeobacter. The sequence continues at coordinate 4,397 of JBKPLM010000248.1, forward strand.
CTTTGGCGGAAGTCCGCAGACGAAGCGTAAAATCACGCGCGTTTCATTCCGTCCGCGCAGGCCAGATCGAGTTTGTGAAAGTCAATACGGACGCATGGAGATGGCGCGACGTTTATCGATGGTTGCTTGGTCTACGGTGGCCACAGTTTGCCGTGTTCGTAGGCACGCTTTATATCGCGCTCAATCTTCTTTTCGCCGCGCTTTACAGTTTCCAGCAAGGCAGCATCGCTGGCAGCACCGGTGGGCATTGGTTTTTTGATTGCTTCTTTTTCAGCGTGCAAACGCTGGCCACCGTGGGCTACGGCCATATGTATCCGCAAACGCTCTATGGCCACGTCGTCACGACCACTGAAATTATGAGTGGCATCTTTCTGCTCGCGGTGATGACTGGGCTAATCTTTGTCCGGTTCTCGCGACCGAGTGCGCGAGTTGTTTTTAGCAACTCAATCGTGATCGCACCGTTAAATGGAAAGCCAACGCTAATGGTGCGCGTAGGAAATGAAAATCAACATAGCATGGTCGAAGCGGAATTTCGGATCATGTTTTCGCGCGATGAACCGTTGCTCGAGGGCGGCGATTTCAGGTACTTCTACGTGTTGAAACTACATTTCGACCGGCTCTCGGTTTTCCCGGCCGCCTTAACTTTGCGACACACCATCGATGAAACGAGTCCCCTGTTTGGCGCAACTCCCGAATCGCTCGAATCCAGCCGGGTCCTCTTTATTGTCTCAGTGGTTGGAATCGATCCAGTCATTGCGGCCGCAGTTCAAACACAAAAGGATTACAGCTGGCGCGATGTCCGTTTTGGCGAACGTTTCGCCGAGATGTATACCGAACATGGCGGCGGTCGTCTCACGGTGGATTACGGCCGCCTTCACGAAACCGAGCAAGTGGAGTTTGCAGCTCATGGTAACGGATCTGACTAGTCTTCCACTGACGAGTAAATGAGTGGGCCGCTCCTCCTGAATTTGGTTTCTTTATGTTTACTACGTTCCGATACTTTCCCGGGAGAATTGTCCGTGTCACGAACCTACTAAAACATGATACGCATTGCCGCGATCGCGGCGCTTGCCCTGGTGATAGCCAGCGGACAAGAAGCGCGACCCGATCTTGACGCAGGAAGGCTTCGAACTGGATCCTTTTCTTTCCGAACATTAGCGAACGGCAAGGAAGTTGGCCGGAGCCGGATTCAGATTCGCAGATCCGCCGACTCGGGAAACTATATTTTCTCAAACATTGTCATCGGGAGTTTCAGCCAAGCTTGGGAAGCCATCACCTCGCGAAACATTTGCTCCAGTGTCGGCAAAGCTCAGTTTCGGACAAGGCAGCGCGGCACGCACCGCGTTCGACCTTTCCTATCAGGCCAATCGAGTGACTGGATTCATAACTCCACAGAAAGAACCTTCCCAGAGACGTGAAGTCGACGAGACGATAAGTGATGACACCGTAGATCAGCGCATTGACTGGGCCGCTGTTATGGCTCTCAAGGAATATGTCGAGGGAGAGGAATTTCAATTTCGCGTGTATGATCCCACAATCGGAAACTCGGCTGTCAGCGTACGAATTGGCAAAAGTGAAACGACCACGGTTCCGGCGGGCTCGTTCGAGACCGCGTATATCTCATACCGAATTGATAAGCGTAGCGGTGCCGAAACGTATGAAGTTTTCGTCTCGAAACAGGCTCCCCGATTTCTGGTGAAAGAGAAATTTCCGAACAGCTCGCTGACCGAGCTGGTGGAACTTACCAAATCAACATCCGACATGCCTTAGTAGCCGATCGGACTCCATAGCAGAGTTAGCTGATTCGATCCGAACGTACGGAATAGGGCCCATGTCAGGACGTCCCGCTGCTATCTGTCTCGGTGGCGGTAACAGCGGACGCGTCTCGATGACTAAATTTCGATCGCGACTTCATGTTCAACCTGTGTTAGCGGACGGCGCTAGTTAACGCAGTGCGCGTCTGACGCGTAACCGTAGCTCACAGGGCAGCGATGACGATCACGCGAGCGTGAATCTCACTCGAGAGCCTTAACTGCCGGCGGCTTGCCCAAACCCTCGTTTCTTTGGCCTAGGGAGAAAACTGCGTCCCGAGTTATACCGCCTGATGTGCGGGGGATCCGCACACAGCAACCCAAAAACCATAAGGAGAAACTAATGACAAAAAAAGTGCTGACTAAGTTCGTGCGCGTCGCTTTCACGGCGAGCGTTGGACTACCTTTAATTTTTGCACCAAAGGCATTCGCTCAGTTGCCGGCTCCGGCCGTTCCCGGGATGACGCCGGCGCCTTCGGCTGAGGTCGAGCGGGTCATCGTGACCGGTTCGAATATTCCGACTGCGGAAGAGACCGGCCCGAACCCGGTGGACACCTACCGGCCGCAGGACATCGAGAAACTGGGCATCCGTAACGCAACCGACCTAACAACCTTCATACCACAAGAGGCGGGCGGCACCGTTAACCAAAACATGGGAAATGGTGGTGACGGTACCGTGCAACTCAACCTGCGCGGCTTGTTGCCGAAGGAGACGCTGATCCTGATAGATGGCAAGCGGATCGCACAGGCTGCAATTTTCGGTGGATACGACATCCAGTTGATTCCCTTCTCCATGATCGATCACATCGATATCCTGAAGGACGGCGCCTCGGCTGTCTATGGAGCAGACGCGGTGGCTGGTGTGGTCAACTTCTTCTTGATCCACAAGTTCCGTGGCTTGGAGATCGGTGGCACCTACGGGAACACAAACCTGGGCGGATCCAACGACATGGGTGAATGGCAGGCGTGGTTGAAAGCCGGCACGGGCGATGATAAGACGGACATCGTCGTTATCGCCGATTTCTACCAGCGCACCGGTGGCTTGTTCAGCCGTGACCGCGACATTTCCAGCAACGGCAATTTTGTTCCATTTGGCGGATTCGATGTTCGCAGTGGGAACGAACCTGGCCGAGTTCAAGGTCAACGTTTGATCCCCAGGTTGTTTTTCAGCGCGAACACTCCGACCCCGCATTCGAGCGCTAACGTCGCCACTTCTCCATTCTATACCAGTCCATTTGCGGTAC
>JBKPLM010000249.1:0-5700 GCA_046731655.1 Verrucomicrobiota bacterium
CCATTGGCTGATCGATGGTTGGGCGGACAAGCATGTCGGTGGCGCCCCGTTTTACGCATCGGATTATTTCGACCGTTTCTACGAATACGCGGTCGACCTTATCCGCAAAGGCAAAGCGTACGTTTGCGATATGACTCCCGATGAAACGGACACATATCGCCGGCTCGGGAAGGCAAGCAGCTTCCGTGACCGCTCGATAGAAGACAACCTCGATCTGTTTGCGCGAATGAGAGCGGGAGAGTTTCCCGACGGGGCGCGCACGTTGCGTGCGAAGATCGACGTAAACGCCGCGAACGTTTGGTTGCGCGATCCAGTGCTCTATCGGATCCGGCATGCCTCGCATCATCGCACCGGGGATACTTGGTGCATTTATCCGATGTACGATTGGGCACACACGCTTAGCGATTATATCGAAGGGATCACGCATTCGGTGTGCACGCTGGAATTCGAAGTGCACCGGCCACTCTACGATTGGATTCTCGGCGCGCTCGAATTGCCGGAGCCGCGTCCGCATCAATATGAATTTGCGCGGCTCAATCTCACTTACTCGGTAATGAGCAAGCGGAAACTGATCCAGCTCGTGAACGAAAAACTTGTCAACGGCTGGGATGATCCGCGGATGCTTACTATTTCCGGATTGCGGCGACGCGGTGTGACCGCGAGCGTCTTGCGCGCGTTCGCCTACAACGTTGGAATCACGAAATATCCGAGCATGACTGACATGGCTGTGCTGGAACATACGATGCGTGACGAATTTAATCGCAATGCCACCCGCCGGCTCGCCGTGCTGCGACCGATCAAGGTTGTGTTGACGAATTATCCCGAGGGAAAAATCGAAGAACTCGATGCAATCAACAATCCCGAGGATCCCATTGCCGGAACGCGCAAGATTCCGTTCAGTCGCGAGCTTTACATCGAGAGTGATGACTTCATGGAAACGCCACCACCGAAGTATTTTCGGCTCAGACCCGGTGGCGAAGTGCGGCTTAAGTACGCTTACATTATCAAGTGCGATGAGGTCGTGAAAGATGAAGCCGGCAAAGTGATCGAGCTCCGGTGCAATGTTGATCTGGACAGCAAATCAGGCGGACCGACTGCTGCTCGCAAGGTAAAAGGGACGATACATTGGGTAAGCGCGGCGCAGGCGATCGATGCAGAGGTTCGATTGTATGACCGCCTATTCAGCGTTCCCGAACCCGACGCCAGCGGCGATTTCAAATCGTTCATTAATCCAAATTCGCTGGAAGTCGTGACCGCGAAATGTGAGCCAGCTCTTGCGGAAGCGCATCCGGAAGAGCGCTATCAATTTGAGCGACTTGGCTATTTTGCCCTGGATCCGGATTCGACACGTGAAAAACAGGTGTGGAACCGAACGATCACGTTGAGGGATACTTGGGCGAAAGAAAGGAAGACCTAACCCGGAATTGAGAGAGAACCATTGGTCCGGTTTGTTTCAGGAGTGCTTCTGCTTCTGAGCTGCGTTGGTACCCTCTGGCTGGGAAACAAGTTGGTATGGCGCTCGTCACCAGCAGAAGTCTATGCGTTTGATGCATCGGAGTTGTTCTTGTAATTCTGTTTATTTTTTCCGTCGTAAGCAATACTCCTCGTGCTAGCGACCTTTCTGCTTGTCACCCTGAGTCGCAAAGACGACGAAGGACCTCTCGGTAGGTGATGGATCACACAACATAGCTCGCGTGATCTTCGGGGCTTGTGGGAGGTCCCTCACTTCGCTCAGGATGACGGCGAATTAGAACGTGGAAAGCGCGCGATCGATACGCGCGATGACCTTTTTTTTTCCGAGAACTTCCAGCAGATGGTAAAGACTGGGTCCTACGTTGCTGCCAGTCACAGCGAGTCGCGTTGGATGTACAATAGCGCCGACTTTTATGCCTAACTTTGCGGCTGTGCTCTTCAATGTCGCTTCAATTGTAACAGCATCGAATTTCTCGAGCGCGCTCAGCCCGTCGCGAACGGCTCTCAGCCTTGGTTTGTTCTCAGCCGTGAAATGTTTGGCAGCTCCTTCGGGATTGTAATCGAAGTTGTCTGTGAAATAGAACCCGCAATAGGCAGGCAGCTCATCGAAGGTATTGATCTTGCCTTTGCACGTCTGCAACGCATCGCGGACGTATTTTTCCGGATAATTATCTATTTTCACAGCACTCGACTTCAGCTTCGCGACCGCCAGATCGTAAAATTCGGAGTCGCTCAATTCGCGTGCGTATTCGCCATTCAACCAATGGAGTTTGTCGGGATCGAACGTGGCCGAGCTGCGTCCGATGTTTTTCAGATCAAAGATCCGGATGATCTCTTCGATATCGATTTTTTCGCGATTATCTTTTGGCGACCAGCCGAGCAGACAGAGATAGTTTCGGACCGCCGCCGGGAGATAACCGCGCCGGATGTAGTACTCCACGCGTGCGCCTTCGTCGCGCTTGCTCATCTTGGAGCCGTCGCGGTTTAGGATGAGCGGAATGTGCGCGTAATGCGGCGGCGTCGCGCCGAGGGCGCGAAAGATCTCGATGTGCTTCGGCGTGTTAGAGAGGTGATCTTCGCCTCGCATCACGTGAGAGATTTTCATCTCCAGGTCGTCGATCACATTCACGAAATGAAAAATCCATGAGCCATCCGGACGCCGAATTGTCATGTCGGGATGCGTCGCCGGATTGCTGAGATCGAAATCGATTTTGCCGCACACGATGTCATCGACGACGACGTGTTCGCGCGGCGAGCGAAATCGCAAGGCACCCTGATCCTCGAAGATGTGACCGGCATCCTGAAGTTTTTTCAAATAACGCTCGTAAAGTTCCGTTCGCTCACTTTGCAAATAAGGTCCGTAATCGCCGCCCGCATGAGGGCCTTCGTCCCAGTTCAGGCCCAACCATTGTAGTCCTTCGTAGATCGCGGCCATGGCTTCATCGGTGTTCCGCTTGATATCGGTGTCTTCGATTCGCAGAACGAATTTCCCGCCGTGATGCCGCGCGAAGAGCCAGTTAAAAAGTGCTGTGCGTGCCCCACCGATGTGTAGATAGCCGGTAGGCGAGGGGGCGAAGCGGACACGGACTTCAGACATTGGGGTTACAGATTACACAGATTTTCACAAATGTTGTAGCAGCGGCTGTGTCAGCCGCTGTGCCGAGAAAGCTGGCGCTTGGCACAAGCGCCTCTACACCCTCATTCAATAAAGATTTTTCCTGCACGGCGGCGCGCGTGCCGATCCCGCGGCAGGTTTACTTTGGCGGCGCGACTATCGCGACTGAGCAGAGAGCGGACGCTCTCAATCACATCGAACCCGATCTCGGAGACGTTTTTCTCCCGCAGCCATTTGAAAATCGCCCGACGCTGAAGCGCGACTGGCAACGCGCGAAGTTTTGCTATCGAAAGTTCTATGTCGCTCGAATCGGGGAGTTGACTGTCGATCCAATTTTGTTCCTCGCTGGCGATTGCTGCAGCCCGCCAAATAGCAGGACGAATGTTTCGACCGAGAGCCTTCTCCAGGTAAGGAATAATGCGATGACGGAAGCGATTGCGAAGAGGATCAAGATTCTTGTTCGATGCATCCTCGCGAAATTTGATTCGATGCTCGCGCAGATAACTATCGATCTCTTTGCGCCAGACACCGAGAAGCGGTCGCACGATGGTAAGATCAACATCGTCGATCCGGCGTGTTGAAAGCTCGTGCATTCCGCTCAGACCTGTTGTCCCTGCGCCGCGAAAGAGGTTGATTAAAAAGGTTTCAACCAAGTCGTCGGCGTGATGCCCAAGAAAAATCGTTTTGCATTTTCGGCGTCGTGCAGTTTCAGCGAAAAATTTATAGCGGGCTTCGCGTGCTGCGGTTTCAATCGAAATCTTCCGTTTTGTGGCGACGGCGCGAACGTTCGCCGACTCGAGTTCGAATTCCGCGTGGTACTTCATTGAGATTTTTTCTACAAAACGTGCATCCGCGAGAGATGAGCGACCCCGCAATTGATGGTTTAGATGGCAGACGATCAGTTTCTCGTAACCGAGATTCAGCAGCCGGTGCAGTAGCACGAGGGAATCGCGCCCGCCGGAAACGCCAACGAGATAGCGAGCCTCCGGAGGGAAATCGCGGCTTAGTAGAGGGCTGATGTTCAATGGCTTCATGGCACCTTTGTCATTCTGAGCGCAGCGAAGAATCTCTGATTATCTGATCCAGCAGCGCGCTCGTTCGCAATCAGAGATGCTTCGCTTCGCTCAACATGACAAATCTTTGAATCCAATTCATGGCGCCGCCGCATCCAACGTTCAAAGCAATCATGAAACGATCAACAAACTTTAGACAAAAGCCGGAGCGGCTGGCGTCTTTAAGAGAAAGGATTAACAGGCATATGAACAATGACACCACTTACGCATTGCTGGTTCAGTCGGAAGAGAAGGGCCGAAGCATCATGGAAACGGCGGTCTACGTGCTCCTCGGTTTGAGCGCGATTCTGTCGATTTTGCAGTTTGTTCAACAACCAGATCGATTCCCGACAGCCCTGGCGACACAGGCATACGAAATTTCATCTACGTCGCAGCGAAGCTAATTAACAGGTGATTTGGAAGACGGGCAGTTAGCTAGTGGGCAGCTGAGCGTTGGAAGCCGCTGAGATTATGCGTGCCACGCCGAGCTGGCAGCGAGGGCAAATCGCTACGGTCGGGCCGTTTTTGTTAAAGAATTTGACAATGAATGAACGTTCATTCATCTTCCCGGCCTATGTCTCAACCCCAGATAGACTCTTCTAATGCTGATCGGCGTTCCCAGATCCTTGACGCTGCATTGGTCTGCTTCGCCAAGCGCGGGTTTCACCAAACCAGCATGCACGACATCAGCGGCGAGGCAGGGATTAGCGTAGGTCTGATTTATCGCTATTTCGAGAATAAGGAGGCGGTCATTTCTGCGATGGCCGCCAGACATAAGGAGGAGATTCAGCAGATGCTTGAACGCGCGCGCCAGGCGCCGACCCTCCTTGAATCACTGGAAATTTTGTTCACAGCACATTGCTGCGAGAATGAGCCGCGACTGGTCTCGGCGTTTGTCGTAGATCTTTACGCCGAAGCTTCGCGAAATCCACACGTGGCCGATTTGGTCCGCGATGTTTTGGAAACGGCAATGAATGGAGTGAGAGATTTAATTGGCCGTGCTCCGGAAGCGCAAAACGCTGGTAATGACCTCAAGCCGGATGACTTGGCAGAATTAATTTTTGCCGTCGCACGCGGAATGTTGATGCTGGATGTCTTGCGGCCGCACGAAATGACCGCAGCAGAGCGGCGCACACGGCAACTGGAAGTGACACGCAGACTTTGGCGTTTGTTATTCAAACCGGAGGGAGAACTCGCTTATGCATGACGTGGCAAAGGGTATTTCAAGTGTTCCAGTGCAATCGAATGCAAGACCGCGACGTCGCGGGCGGGCGATTGGCATTGCGATAGGTCTGCTGGCCGCCATTTTGGTTTTTGCTTTTGGCATCAAAGCGCTGCAAATCCGCAAAATGATGTCAACCCCGATGGTGATGCCCCCGACGACAGTGTCGAGTGCAACGGTGAAAGAAGAAGATTGGGCGCCGACGTTGTCGGCAATCGGTTCGATCTCGGCGGTACAAGGCGCGGTCGTTTCCAGCGAGCTTGGCGGAGTTGTCAGCCAAATCGCGTTCAAAAACGGCGGTACTGCGAAGAAAGGCGATTTGTTGCTTCAACTCGATG
>JBKPLM010000250.1:0-4498 GCA_046731655.1 Verrucomicrobiota bacterium
ATCAATATGACCGTGTGTCAGGAGCAATAGTTTCGGATCGATACCGAGCGATTTGACCCATTCGCAGGAACCTTCGGGTGCGTCGAAAAGAATCCAGCCTTCCGGTGCTTTGAGCAGATAGCAATTTGTCTCGAAGATGCCGCCGCAAAACGTCTTGTAGGTCATGGGATTTGATTGAAGTGGGATTTGCTACAGCTGAAGCCGGGAGCTTTTACGAATATTTGAATGTTCCTGACTGCGGATTGTCTCATTTCTACTTAACATGCCGACCTTGCCTCCTTGTCTTGCGCTTCATGCTGAAATCTGCGAACGTAACTAACTCTTCTTTTTCACCGATGAGATCATCTTTGCAACGATCGTTAGCGCTTTGCGCCATCCTGTTGACCGCCACCATCGCGGCTCCGCCAACCATGGCGGCATCGAGAGAAACGGTTGCCATGTCGGTCGGCCGCCTCCTGGAGGAGGGCCATTACACCCGTCAAAAGCTCAATGAGGAGGTTTCGAAAAAATTTCTACAGACGTATCTGGAGATGCTCGACTTCAGCCATCTCTTTTTTACTCAGAAGGATGTCGATGATCTGAATGCGAAGTACGCCAGTTCGATCGCCGGCGACGTTCTGCTCGGCAACCTCAAACCGGCCTACGACATTTACGCTCTCTACACCAAACGCGTAGATGACCGTGTCGCCAAAATAAAAGAGCTGTTGAAGCAGCCCATCGACTTCAAGAGCAATGCGACAGTTGAGTTGAGCCGTCAAAAATCGTCCTGGCCCAAAGATGAGGCGGAAGCCGATCAACTCTGGCGCGGTCGGATCGCCAACGAGCTCTTACAGGAACATTTGAGCGAACATCCTATCGAGCCTGCTCCCCAATTGGTTTCGCGCCGCTACGATCGCTTGGCCCGCAACGTCCATGAAGAAGATAAGGACGAGCAAATGAAGCTCTATCTCGATGCCCTCGCCCAGGCATACGACCCGCACTCGGAATACTTGAGCAAGGCGGACATGAAGAATTTCAGTATCAACATGGGCCTCTCGCTCGTTGGTATCGGTGCCATGCTTCGTTCGGAAGACGGCTATGCGAAAATCGAAAGCCTCGTTCCTGGCGGCCCGGCGCAAGTCGATGGAAGACTCAAAGTAGGCGACCGGATCAGCGCCGTGGCGCAGGGGCCGGCTGATTACGTCGACGTTCGCGAGATGCGGTTGGACAAAGTTGTCGAAATGATCCGCGGCAAGAAGGGCACACACGTGCGTTTGCTCGTGATCCCATCAGATGCGACGGACCCGTCGCGCCGGAAAAATGTCGAGCTGGTGCGGGATGAGATTAAGCTGAAAGACCAGGAAGCCCGCGCCGACATCATTATTAGGAAAGACGAGAACGGGGACCCCATAAAGCTCGGATGGCTTACGCTGCCTTCCTTTTATGCGGACATGGACAAGCACCAGAAAAGCACGACCCGCGACGTGCTGGCATTGCTCAAACGGCTGAAGAAAGAAAACATCGCCGGTTTGGTCATCGATCTGCGGCGAAATGGCGGCGGCTCGCTGGAGGAGGCCCTCTCGCTCACGGGGTTATTTTTGAAATCTGGTCCAATCGTTCAGACGAAAGATTATAACGGAAGCATCAGGGTCTCGGCCAATCCGGATCCGGGCATCGCCTATTCCGGACCAATGGTTGTCCTGACCAGCCGGCAAAGCGCGTCAGCCAGCGAAATTTTCGCGGCGGCCCTTCAGGATTATGGTCGCGCCGTGGTCGTCGGTGACAAGAACACATTCGGCAAAGGGACCGTGCAGACAATTCTTCCGATCGGCAGGTTCGCTTCACTGCTGGGCAGCCATACCGATGAGGATGGTGCGTTGAAATTGACAATCCAGAAATTTTATCGCGTTGCCGGCGGATCCACCCAACTTCACGGTGTGGCTTCGGACATTGTCCTGCCGAGCTTGAGCGATCTGCCGGAATTTGGCGAGGGCGCGCTAAAGAACGCACTGGCCTATGACGAGGTGGCGAAGGCGAGGTATACGAAGTGGTCGGATACCCATTCCTTGTTTATAGATCAACTGCGGCGACGGTCGGAGGAACGCATTAAGAACGACCCGGAATTTCATTACGTCATGGAGGACATCGATCGTTTGCGGCACAAGCTCGATGAGAATCGGATTTCGCTGAACGAAGATGCGCGAAAAAAGGAACTTCAGGACGATAAACTGCGTAAGGAGATGCGTTCGAAGGAGCGCCTCGCGCGGAATCAGGAAGAGCCGCGAATTTATCGGGTAACGCTCGACACCGTTGATAAACCGAATCTTCAATTAATCATGTACCCCGGGAAATTGGCTGAGGCGAAGAAGAACGGAACTGCCCCCAAAGTTGATTCCGGAGCGGCCCCGGATTCGGATACCGATACGGATTTGATCGGTGGCGCTAGCGCCGACGATGACACGAAAACGCCGGCCATTGATCCGGAGCGTGACGAAGCGCTAAACATCTTGGCTGACTTGGTTGATCTCTCGCGTGGACCGAAGACGGCCAGCGCGAATAATGTTGATAAAACGGCGCCCGAACAGCGACCGTAACGCATTCCGGCTGGTCGATCTTCTCAGCTGGTGGTCCGGAGATTAGCCTATCGCCGCCACCAAGGTGGCGGAGGCGGCGCAAATCTTGGATCGAAGCGCGGGTCGCGAAATCTATCAGGGCCGATTCGAAATGTGGGTCGCGATTCACCGACGTAGCGTCCCGTCGGCGTCCTCCCATACACTGTGACCGGAGTGCCCACATTGACTGCGTTGAAGAATGCAATCGCGTACTGCTGCGGCATCCGGACACAGCCATGCGATGCCGGATAACCAGGTAGATACCCCGAATGCATTCCGTCCGCTCCGGTGAACCGCATGAAGTAATGCATTGGCGCCGGAATAAATCTTCCTCCGGGTGGCACCGCCATGTCGGCATCGGCGTCCGCAACAATAGTGTTGCCGCGGGCATCCACGATCTTGCCGTACATACTCGAATAATGCGTTCGTTCCTTCTCCAAAACTTTGAAGGAACCTCTGTCGGTGAGATGGCCATAACGACCACTGGAAATCGGCGAGGCCAAAACAACACGCCCGCGTTGCAGCAGGTAAGCAGTCTGTTCCTCTAGATCGATTTCGACTGAGGTCTGCGCACGCAATGAACTCGCCGCACAGAAAAAGATCGATAGCGCAATCGCGATCCTCACAATGCGTTTAAACCCGCGCGGTCCGCGAAAGTCGCAGCGCGATTTTTATGTCCGCAGAGTCTTGACGATCTACACCGCGATTGGCGCTTTGATCGATGGATGCGGGTCGTAGCCGAGGAGTTCGAAATCTTCGAACTTGAAATCGTGAATGTTTTTCACGGCCGGATTCAGCTTCATCCGCGGCAAAGATCGATAATCCCGTGAAAGCTGCTCGTGTGCTTGTTCCAGGTGGTTTTTGTAAAGATGCAGATCCCCAAAGGTGTGGACGAAATCGCCCGGCGTAAGATTAACAACCTGCGCCACCATCATCGTAAGGAGCGAGTACGAGGCGATGTTGAACGGGACGCCGAGAAACAAATCGGCGCTTCGTTGATAAAGCTGGCAACTGAGCTCGCCGTCCTGCACGTAAAATTGAAAGAGCAGATGACACGGCGGCAGTGCCATCTTGTCGATCTCAGCCGGGTTCCACGCGCTTACTATCAGGCGGCGGCTTTGCGGATTGGATTTGATTTGCGTGATCAAATTGTCGATTTGATCCACTCGCACGCCGTTTGCGCCGCGCCAGTCGCGCCATTGCGCACCGTAGACGCGACCGAGATCGCCAGAGTCGTCAGCCCACTCGTTCCAGATCGTCACGCCGTGTTCCTTGAGATAACGAACATTCGTATCGCCGCGCAAAAACCAAAGCAGCTCGTAAACGATCGATTTGATGTGTAGCTTTTTTGTCGTGAGCAGCGGGAAGCCTGGTCCATCCGTGCGCAAATCAAATCGCGTCTGCGCGCCGAAGACAGATAATGTTCCTGTGCCCGTCCGATCCGTTCGCGGCTGACCCTTCTCGAGGACGAGTTGGAGTAGATCGTGGTACTGTCGCACTGTAAAAATTTATAGTCGCGTGCGAACTTTTCGCCAAGTGAAAGGCAAAGACGAATTATCGTCGAAATTTTTCCGCGAACGCCGTTCGCACGGACGCGGTCTTATTTTTCAAAGGAGTTTAGCTGCGCTGCTCGCTTCAACTCTGATGGCATTTGCTGATATAATGCAAATTGAAAAACCTGAGGTACAGTCCCGGCGAATAAGCAGCCTAGCGGGTCAGTGGTTCCTACAGAAAGTGCGCCTCATTGACGCGACCCTCAGTTGGAACGACGCTGGGATTGAGTCGCATTGGCTCGGTTTAAGCGGAGCTCCAAAGTGCATGATCTGCGCTAACCGTTGGCAAAGAGCAGCTTAACTCGTGGCAGTCCGGATGGCCCAAGGTTTGCTAGAGAAACTAGAGGTTTAACT
>JBKPLM010000251.1:0-10380 GCA_046731655.1 Verrucomicrobiota bacterium
GCGTAAAACAGACCGGTCCGCAAAGTGGCGACATTCTGGGCGACCTCACCATCCACGGCGTGACCAAGCCGATTACGCTTCATGTGAAATTACTTACACCGATTAACCAGACGAGCCAGACGCGCTGGGCGGTAACAACCGAGCCAATCACACGGCGTGATTTCAACCTGATGTTTGCTCCCGCCACCGAGTCAGTCTCAGGAATCAGCCAAACAGTCGGGATCAATATCGAGATCGAGGCGAAGCGTGGGGAGTAGGTAGAATTGCGTCAATGGAAATTGTCCCCCTCGGAGATTCCGCGCTAGTCGTGCGCGTGCGCGACCGATTCGAAGACGCGCCTGAGGAAACGCTGGACCAAGTCCTCCGCGCATTTCAGCAGCTTCGAATCGCTGCCATTTCCGGCATTGTTGAACTGGCGCCGGCTTATACAACCGTCGCAGTTTTCTTCAACCCGATTACCGTTGCCAAGGCGACTGAAACATCGGACCAGGTGTTCAATCGATTGGCGACGCGCATTCGCGCTGCTTTAGCCGGCGTTGCTGACCCACGCACAACCGCGCGGTCACGATCGCGCATCGTCGAAATTCCAGTCTGCTATGATGCGGAATTCGCGCTGGATATCAATGATGTTGCGCACCGCGCGAATATCTCACCCAGCGAAGTCATCCGTCTTCACAGCATGGCTGAGTATCGCGTCGCCTGCATAGGATTTGTTCCCGGATTTCCATTTCTGACCGGTCTTCCCAAGAAACTGGCTACGCCGCGCCGGGCTATACCGCGAAAAGAAATTCCGCCGGGTTCTGTCGGGATTGGTGGCGCACAAACGGGAATTTATCCGCTGCGTTCGCCCGGCGGCTGGAATCTCATCGGTCGCACGCCGTTGCGCTTGTTCGATCCCGCAAAAAGTCCGCCCGTACTTTTACGCGCCGGCGACCGCGTGCATTTCCACGCAATCACGCGCGACGAATTTGAATCGATCAAATGATTCCGCTTTATGCGCGCTGCATGTTCTGGTGCTGTCATCCCGAGCGAAGCGAGGGACCTCTCGAACAGAGTAGCTGACACACAACCCGAGCGCGTCATCCATCAATTTTGTGTGAGATCTTTCACTTCGTTCAGGATGACGATGCAATGAGCGTGATTGTTGAACGCGCGGGGTTTTTTACCAGCGTGCAGGACCTTGGCCGCATAGGTTTTCGCGAATTTGGTGTTTCGACGGGGGGCGCGCTTGATCCGTTCGGATTGCGCGTGGCGAATTTGCTCGTTGGCAACGATGAAGCTGCGGCTGGACTCGAGATTACACTAGGTGGTTTGCAATTGCGTTTTAAGGACGAATGTGTCGTCGCGTGGTGCGGCGGCGAAATCGATGCGTTAATCGCATCTACGCCATTACAGGCCGGCCACGCAGCGCATGTCCAAATCGATGGAGAATTGAAATTCGGACGGCCTCGAATTGGTTGCCGTGCTTGGTTGGCCATCTCAGGCGGAATCGACGTGGCAGCCGTGCTTGGAAGTCGTTCCACAGATTTGCGTGCACAGTTCGGCGGCTTTCAAGGGCGCACATTGCATGACGGGGACGTTATTCCTCTCGCCGTGTGGCGGGGATCGTCGACCTCGTCAGCTATTTCCTCGTTCACCGCGCCATACGATTGGGTGAGTCCGGCAAAGCCGAAACCGGTTTTGCGCTTTATTCGCGGTGTCGATTGGAATCGCTTCAACGCTTTATCCCTGCAGCGCTTTACAAGTGAAACATTCGCCGTTTCACCCGATTCCGACCGCATGGGCGTGCGTCTTGAAGGTCCAGAACTGAAGCGAATCGATGAGGGTGATCTGATCTCCGAGGCGGTGACACCGGGTACGATTCAGGTTCCACCGAGTGGGAAACCGATTTTACTTTTGGGAGATTGCCAAACGATTGGTGGTTACCCGAAAATAGCACACGTGATCGCTGTTGATCTTGCCCCTGCGGCACAACTTCGCGCCGGCGATCACGTGCAGTTTTCCGAAGTCTCCCTCACCGATGCGCACCGGCTCTTATTGGAACGCGAACGTGAATTCGAACGTTTCCGCATTGGTATTAGCCTCCAAAGCACATGAAATTATCTGTCGATATCAACGCGGACCTCGGCGAAGGAGCAGGCCACGATGAGGAACTGTTCGAGCTCATCAGCTCGGCGAATATCGCAACCGGATTTCACGCCGGCAACTCGGATACAATGCACGCCGCAATTTCTGCGGCGAAGAAGCACGGAGTCGCTGTCGGGGCGCATCCAAGTTTTTTCGATCGCGAACATTTCGGACGCAAGGAATTGAAGGTAAGTAATCAAGAGGTGTTCGATGCCGTGGCTTATCAGCTCGGAGTTTTTCAAGCGATCGCGTCTGCTGTGGCTGTGCGACCGAACCACGTCAAACCGCACGGCGCTCTATATAACATGGCCGTGCGCGATAACGAAGTGGCTGATGCCATCGCGCGGGCCATTGAATCGGTCGATCCAAAGTTAATCTTGTTCGCGCCAGACAAGAGCGAGTTGGCTCGCGCAGGCGAGGTGCACGGCTTGCAAATCGCGCGCGAAATTTTCGCCGATCGCAATTACTTAAATGACGGCTGGCTAGTTCCACGCACGCGGCCGGATGCATTGCTTCGTGATCCAAACGAAGCCGCTGAGCGTGTTCTGCGGATGTTACGCGAAGGCAAAGTGCGCTCCGTCGAAGACCGGGACGTCGAGGTGCGCGGCGAAACGATTTGTATCCATGGCGATACTCCAGGCGCTGTTGAATTCGCGCGTAAATTGCGCTCACAGCTTGAGCTCGAAGGTGTGAGGATCAGCCCGCCGCAGAGTTCGCAGTGAATGGATTTTCGCACGAAGTGCTTTTGGAGTGCGGGGCGTCCTCGCACCGCTTTCGCATTTTATAGCGTCACACCAAAAGCGACGCGGGGACGCGTGCGCACTCCAAAAGCTTCGCGAAACGGATTTCAGCATTAAGTCGTGCGAGCGCTAAATATACAGTTCGATCATGAAGAATAGACCCGACAGCCAGAAGCAACCCGATCTCGTTCGCGCGCTCGGACCAATCGACGCCACCATGATCGTGATGGGCTCGATGATTGGCTCGGGGATTTTTATCACATCGGCGGAATCGTCGCGACTGAGTGGTGCGCCAGGTTGGTTGCTTCTTGCATGGGCTGTTGCTGGTTTGCTAACGATTACAGGAGCGCTTTGTTGCTCGGAGCTGGCGACTATGATGCCGCGCGCCGGCGGCGTTTACGTCTTTTTGCGCGAATCATACGGAAAATCCATCGGGTTCTTATACGGCTGGACTTTGTTTCTGGTAATTCAAACCGGTACCATCGCCGCAGTAGCAATTGCGTTCGCAAAATTTCTCGGCGTTTTTATTTCTGCAGTTTCGCCGGACAATTATTTAGTCGTGCCGATATCACTCGGCAGCTACGCAATTAGTCTTTCTACCGAACAATTGGTTGCGATTGGCTTGATCGCATTGCTCACGTGGGCGAACACGCGCGGGCTTGAAGTCGGAAAGATTGTGCAGAACACGTTCACGTTCGCAAAGACCGCCGCGCTTGCCGCGGTGGTCGTCATCGGTCTGTCGTTAGGGTGGAATACCAACTCTGCTGCGTTGAGATCGGCCTGGTGGGATTCATGGGCCAACGGCTGGAGTCCTCATGTTGCGCAGCCAGGTTTCACATTCGTCGGTGGCCTCGCTCTCGCTCTACTGTTTGGAAAATCGATGGTCGGTCCGCTCTTTGCGCAAACCGCCTGGACGAATGTCACGTTCATCGGCAGCGAAATACGGGATCCTGGAAAAAATCTGGTGCGTGCGCTGGTGATTGGCTGCGGCAGCGTAGTCATCCTTTATTTACTGGCCAATCTCGCATATGTCGCCGTGTTGCCGTTCTCGGAAATCCAGCACGCCCCACAAAATCGCGTCGCTGTGGCCATGATGAACGCCGTCTTCGGTCGTCCCGGTGCGATGTGCATGGCGGCCGCAATCATGATTTCCACCTTCGGTTGCAACAATGGTCTCATTCTTTCTGGAGCCCGCGTTTACTATGCGATGGCGCGCGACCGCCTGTTCTTTAAGAAAGTCGGCACCACCAATCGCTTTCATGTTCCAGCGGCGGCGTTGGTGGCCCAGGGAATCTGGACTGCGCTCCTCACTCTTCCACGCACAGTGACACATGACGCCGCGACACATCAGGTCGTTTATGGAAATGTTTACAATCAACTGCTCGAATACATCATCTCGGCGGATTTGCTTTTTTACATTCTAATGGTCGTCGCGTTGATGGTTTTGCGACGCACAAGACCCGAAGCTGATCGTCCATACCGCACTTGGGGTTATCCGACCGTGCCGATTATCTCAATCCTGCTTGCTGGATTGTTGATTATCGATCTTGGTTTTCTCGCGCCCGAAACTTCCGGAATCGGGATTCTCATCGTCTTGACTGGTGTGCCCGCGTATTTTTTCTGGCGGAAGTACGCTGCGATTGAAACAAATCCAGTTCGCGCTTGAGACGCGAAACCTCTTTGTATGCCTGCTAAATCAAAGAAACAACAAATGGCCGCTGGCGCCGCGCTTTCAGCGAAGCGCGGTAAACGCTCCAAGTCCTCACTTAAAGGTGCATCGCGAGGGATGTACAAATCGATGAGCAAAACGGAGCTGCGCAAAATGGCCAAAACTAAGCGCAAAGGAAAGCCGACGAAGAAGAAGCGACGTTAAATGGAAGATGAGCAGCTTGCCTGTTATGGCAGACGGGCCTCTGGCCTGTCGTTACACAAACAGGCGAGCCGCCCGTTTGCATGACAGCCTAGAAGGCTGTCTTCCATTTCTGGCAGGGCTCAATCCCTTTGCATTATCTCCATCACGTCCTTGAGCGGTTGCGCGCTTACCTTGCTCGTCCCTGTAAATGGATGATCGAGGACGTAGATCAAAAACAAAATCAAGGTGATCGTTACGGTGAGTGTAGTGGCAATCACGTATTGCGCCCTGATGTTTTTCATTCCAAAGAAAAAGGTGTACGAAACGGTGAATACGGCGCCGACAAGCAGCACTAGCCAGATTGCGAGAGGCACAGTGTCGTTCCCGGCAAATATTCTAAGTCGGCGATACTGAGCGAGGTCGTTTAACCGCTTTAATGTCTCGGCGTATAGCTCCCTGTTGGGAACCGATTTCTCATCCATCTGATAGAACTCAGTTAACAGCGTTGGCAGTGCCTTGCCGGAATGAAGAGCTATCTCCCCCTGAGACATTCTTTTCAATTCGTCGCCGTAAACCGAAACCACATAATCCATGAGCCCCCGCCGTATTGTTCTACGCGCCGAGTCCGGGAACGCTGCTGTACCATGAAAAATATCGGCCACCTCGTTAGCTTCCATTTCTAGATTTTTCGTGGCGTCGGAGTATCCGCTCCACGTAACAAAAACGACGAACGCTACCATCACCCCGTAAAACAGACCGAAAGCATTAAAAATGATTGCCGCTACCTCGTGGTTCTCCTTTAGCACTTCCGTGGGGTACTTCTTTCGCACAAGGTAAAGGCCCGATAGGGCAATGGCCGCCGCAACGACCGAAACGGTCAGAAATGAAAGCGGCACGGGCCAATCGAGGAGAAATTGCATGGCTGTTTCAGGTTCTCGCCAAATTTCTCATAAATTGTCGAGAAAAGAATCCAGTTTGCGTGGCGGGCCAGTGTTGGTCAATTGTCAGTTGCGAGCGCCGCTAATGGGATGTCAGGCTGCCAGTCCGCTCGCGGCGCTCCCAGAAACGTTTGCGCCGAGGACAGCGTCGGCCCACAGCCAGCTCTCCAACGCCGGGATCACCGTCTGGCTACAACTGATTTGCGATTCGGCGCGCGGCAAATGCTCGGAAGATGCGTAGCAAACCGATGTCATATTTATTGCCGAGTAACGCGCTAACATCGACAACTTTTCCATCACTGATCCGCCAGAACGCTGCGGCGATTTCCTTTTCCTGGGCCGAAGTAAAGAAGCGATCCCGCTCGACGATTTTTCCGTTCTCGACGGCAGTAAGCAGATGCGCGTAAATCGTGCTGGTCACAAATCCACGCGCATGTGCGATCTGATCAACTGACTCGCCATTTTGAAATCGCCGCAGCGTCTCGGTCTGACTGTCGTTCAAGCGGGAACGACGCGGCGGGCGCACAGGCTCGAGATCGCTGGGAAATGTGCGGCGCGGACTGGCGGCGAGGTAATTCTTGATTTCGCTAAGGAACGCCTCCGCAAAGTCCTTCAGTTTTTGCTCCCCAACGCCGGGAATTCGACGAAACTCGGTCGCAGTTGTCGGATAATTTCTCGCCATTTCACGGAGCGAGACATCTGAGAAGATGACGTATGCTGGCACGTTGCGTTCGTCGGCGAATTTGCGGCGCAGGTCGCGTAAACGCTCAAACAGCGCTTCGTCGCATTCGATCGCACCCACACGAGCTTTTTGACTCCGCGACTGCGAGACTACTTCAATCTGCTTGGTGAGCGTGATCGACGTACGGTGGCGCAAGGCGTCGCGGCCAGCCAGCGTGAGATCTAAGGTTGCGAACTTTCCAGGCGCGCATTCGATGAGCCCCAGCCGCAGCAGCTCGCGGCCGATAGCTTGCCAGGCTTCGCGTTTCAATTCCCGGCCAATTGCGTAAGTGGACAATTCGTTGTGGCTCCGTTGCCGGATGGCTTCCGTGTCCGCGCCACGCAAAACATCGACGATATGATTCAATCCAAATCCGAATCCACTTTTTGCGTGGATGCGATGGATGCAGGAGAGAAATTTCTGAGCCGGAATCGTGCCATCGAACGTTTCGCGTGGCGTGAGGCAATTGTCGCATCCTTCACACGATGGCTTTGTATATTCTTCGCCAAAATATCGGAGCAAAGTCGCGCGCCGGCATTCGCGCGTCTCGGCGTAATGCACCATTTGCCGCAGCTGCTCGCGTGCGATTCGTGATTCGCTTTCGCTCTTTTCGTCGATGAAATGGAGCTGCTTGGCCACATCGCTCGCGCTGAAGAGCAATACGCATTCGCTGGGCAACCCGTCGCGACCGGCGCGGCCGGTCTCTTGGTAATAACTCTCGAGGTTCTTCGGAAGATCGTAATGCACCACAAAACGAACGTTTGGCTTATTGATTCCCATTCCGAACGCGATTGTTGCCGTGACCACGCGAACATCATCGCGCAGAAACGCATCCTGATTTTTTGTGCGCTCGGAACTCGTTAGGCCAGCATGATACGGCTTCGCGCTTAAACCGTCTTCACTGAGATTCCGAGCCAGGGAGTCGGCGCTCTTTCGGCTGGCGCAGTAAACGATGCCGCTATCGTTAGGCCGGCTGCGAATGAATTCTAGCAGCTGGTCGTAGGGCCCTGTTTTTGGAACAACGCGGTAACTGAGATTTGGCCGGTTAAAGCTGGCGACATAGCACTGCGGCTCCCGCAGCTTCAATTGCTTCACGATATCGGCCCGCACCCGTTCGGTAGCCGTTGCCGTCAAGGCCATCATTGGCACGTCCGGAAAATGCGTCCGCAATTTCTTGAGCTCGCGATATTCCGGCCGGAAATCGTGCCCCCATTCGCTGATGCAATGCGCCTCATCGATGGCGAACTGCGCGATGTTCCAGTTTGACGCGCGCTCCAAAAACGTATCGAGCATCAACCGTTCCGGCGCGACGTAAAGCATCCGGTACTCACCGCGATGCAGTCCGCGCCAGCGCGCGGTCGCTTCGGGGCGATCCAGTGTTGAATTCAAGTAAGTGGCAGCGATCCCACTGGTTTGCAGCGCGTCCACCTGGTCTTTCATGAGCGAGATGAGCGGCGAAACAACGATGCTCAGGCCGTCGCGTGTCAATGCCGGCAATTGAAAGCAGAGGGACTTGCCGCCACCCGTTGGCATCAACACAAACACATCGCGCCCGGCCAGCGCATCGCTGATGATCTCCCACTGTAGTGGCCGGAATTGATCATAGCCAAAGTGTTTTTTGAGCGTCGCGATCAGATCCACAGGGTTCGTTTTAGCCGTGTCGCGTCTCATTCCCAGAATTGTTTCCTTGCGTGCCGAGTCGAAACAATTCAGAACGTGGACCATTAAACAAATGAATATCAACCTAGGTCGCGTTGGAGCTGCATTACTGATAGTAACCGTGATCAGTCGTGGCGCTAGCCGGGGCGACGGTCTCCGGTGCGGGTAAACAGACAGTTGCGATCGACCCCAAGGTCGTTGGTTTGGTGAAGCAAGCCGGCTCCGCATCGAAGCTTGATCAATATGATGCAGCGATTCGGCACTTAAGCGCGGCTTTACAGATGAAGCCCGAGACGAAGACGGCCGCGGCGATTTACAGCTGGCGAGCAGACGCATACATCCACAAGGCCGAATTTAACAAGGCCATGGCTGACGCGAATGACTCCATTCGCCTGAATCCAAATTATTGTGGCGGCTATCTGGAGCGTGGCATCGTCTACCGGAGGGCGGGCAACCTAGACAAAGCGATTGGCGATTATGACGCGGTCATCCGGCTTAATCCAAACTTTGCTCGCGCGTACTATGATCGCGCGATTGCCCACGGTTTAAAAGGCAACCACGAGCAGGCGATACGCGATAATAGCGAGGCGATCCGTCTGAATCCTAATGATCCCGACTTTTACTATAATCGCGGGGTCGATTATCAAGCTATCGGCAGCCTCGATAAAGCGATGGCAGACTACAATGAAGCGATCCGCCGCGCGCCAAAGGAGTTGAACCATTATTGCGGGCGAGCGGATGTTTTCGAAGACATGGGTCAGCTCGCCAAAGCAAGCGCTGATTATGATCAAGTCACGCGATTGAATCCGAAGGACGCAAATGGATACAGGTTTCGAGGCTATGCCTATTTTGCTAAAGGAAATTACGAAGCAGCCGCTCTTGATTTTGAAAAGGCAACTCGGCTTTCCCCCGGGGATTATGACGCTTTGGTCAGTCTTGCCCGGTTTCAAGCTACGTGCCCGGAAGATTCATTCCGAAATGGCAAAGGAGCACTCGAAAAGTCGTTAAGGGCATGCGAACTGAGCAACTGGGAATCCTCAGATATTGTAGACACGTTGGCGACGGCTTACGCAGAGGTCGGCGATTTCGATCGCGCCGCAAAATACCAGATGCAAGCGATCAGCATGAGCGACGCTTACGGACCAGAGCTTAGAAAAATGCAAGAACGCCTGGAGCTATATCGCCAACACAAACCGTATCGCCAGGAATCGAAGTTTAAGGCGCACTAGAGTCGCGGGCCGGAACTCGATCTCAGGAAGGGCAATTCAAAGTAATTCTCAGAAGAAGGCTCTGCCTGATACCAATCCGTTTGCAGTGAGTTGACTCGCTTGAGGGCACGACCGCTTACTTCTGCCGCTTAAGACGAAAACCGTCAGCATGCGCGCCGGAGCCACTCGCGTATTCAATCAATCCCACGCCTTTTTTCCAAATGATCGTTGTGAAATGACCTGAATTATGGCTGGCAAGGTAAGTGCATTCGTTTCCTTTGACCTCAATGGTTGTCGTCCACGGACCGTCTTCATAATTCAACTTTCCACTGGTGATCCCACGGATGTTTTGTTCTTCAAACGTTGGCGGCTTATCCAGCGCGGAAATTTTCTTAATGGCGGCCTCGTTGTCTTCTTCGTTTAGCAGAACGATCCGATTATCCGTAACGATGAAATAATCCGGCCGGATTTCGCGCCTCTTCGGTGCATGCGATTCGAGATCGGTAAATTCGATTTTGAAAATCGCACCCCACGGCATCGAGGCAAGGCGCGTCGTAACGACTCGGGCAGTGAGCGGGATTTCGTCCTGCTGGATCTCGTCGCCCCACTCCGTGCCCCGAAATTTGGCGGAGACCGGTTTGTCGTCCGGCGCATTGAGAAACGGATTGGCCGCGAAAGCGGAAACAGCCAGCGAGGTCGATATCGTAAGTATCGCGATACGACGGGAGTGCATATCGCAATGTTAGCTACCACACGATTGACAGTGCACGCCTAAATTTCTTAATCTGATGACCTGAAAACCCTCCAGTTGGCTGGTCTGCGTACTTTCTTGCTGATCTCGACGCAGGTAATCGTTGATTTTTTGAAACAACGGACCGTCTCGATCCGTATTTAGCTTATGAAAAATAGGCTCCACATATTCGCGACGATCCTGTTCGGAATCGCGTGGCGGTGCACTCAATCGTCTTTGGCAACACGGCGCAGCCTCTTATGAATCGAAAATGTGTTGGGCTTGTTGGAATTTCAGTCCTGGTTTTGTCAGCCTCATGGGCGCAGGATGCGAAGATCGTTGCTGATAATATCGAATTCAGCCGGGACTTTTATTCCGGCGTGCATTTCTCAGCGATTTCAGAAT
>JBKPLM010000252.1:0-8231 GCA_046731655.1 Verrucomicrobiota bacterium
GACAAAATCCGGCGTCACCATCGAGCGCCGCGACCACGTTTTGATCGGTTTCTTTACGCCCGAGCTGTTCATCTTGTCGATCTTCTCCAGAAGATGCAACTCGACGAAGGGTCCTTTCTTTAACGATCTAGCCATAAATTGCAACCGATTTGTGATCCATGACCGGTGATTAGATCACCGGCAACCGATCACAAATCACCCCTTCTTCTTCGGTCTTCTCCTTTCCAAAATAAAACGGTCACTCGGCTTATGTTTGCTGCGCGTCTTAAACCCTTTGGCCAGCTGTCCCCAGGGACTGACCGGATGATGCCGTCCACCGCCACCTTTTGATTTGCCCTGGCCTCCGCCCATTGGATGGTCGATCGGATTCATCACCATGCCGCGCACGTGCGGGCGGCGTCCTTGCCAGCGAGTACGCCCCGCTTTACCGCTCGATACATTCATGTGATCGACATTTCCCACCTGGCCAATTGTCGCGAAGCAGTTTTCGTGGATGCGCCGAATTTCACCGGAAGGCATTTTCACCAGAGCGTAACCACTTTCGATGTTTGTCAGCGTCGCCTGTTGCCCGGCGCTTCGCGCAACCTTTCCACCGCGGCCCGGACTCAATTCGATGTTATGGATGTTTGTGCCCAGGGGAATCGCGCGAAGCGGCAACGCGTTTCCCAAATCGGGGGCGACATTGTCTCCGGCGGCGACCGTCGATCCTACTTGCAGACCATTCGGTGCGAGAATGTAACTGAGTTCGCCGTCAGTGTATTTGATGAGGGCAATACGCGCAGATCGATTTGGGTCGTACTCGATCCCGACAACTTCTGCGGAGACACCGTGCTTGCGGCGCGCAAAATCAACCTTGCGGTACTTCTGTTTGTGGCCACCGCCAATGTGACGCGATGTAAGCCGACCGTAGCTGTTGCGACCGCCGGTTTTTTTCTTCGGCTCAACAAGTCTCCTCTCAGGCCGCCACTTTGTAATTTCATCGAAAGCAGGCAGCGACTTAAAGCGCAGCGTCGGTGTTAATGGGCGAAATTCTTTTAGTGCCATAGCCGTTCAAAAATTCGATTTCTCGTCGTCAGATGAGATCGATCTTCTCACCCTCCTTTAACGTAACGATGGCTTTCTTCCAACGCGGACGTCGTCCCACGGGTCCTCGCACTCGTTTCTCCTTGCCCGTGTAATTACAAGTGTTCACATTGAGCACTTTCTTTTGAAACAGGCGTTCGATTGCGTTCTTGATCTCAATCTTGTTCGCGCGCGGACTGACACGAAAGACATACTTGTTCTGCTTCTCGCTCATCAGGGTCGACTTCTCGGTCAACGACGCAGTTTGTATAATCTCGTGCGGCTCGTTCATTGTATTACTTCGCGTGTTCGCTGCTTCGAGTTGGGCGGACCCGGTCCGCCAATCTTTCCAGCGCCTTCTGGGTGATGAGAATTTTCTCGAAGGCGAGCAACTGCTCTGTGTTTACATCGGAAGCCGTAGCAAGCGTCACTGGTTGGACGTTGCGGCCAGACTTCAACGTGGTTTGATCAAAAACATCCGAGACCAACAAAACTTTCCGGGCGTCTGTTTGTTTTTTTAACAAACCTACAAACGACTTCGTTTTTAGTTCCGGCACAATGAATTTGTCGATCGTCAAAACGTCGCCCGCGTTGATTCGCTCGCTCAACGCCTTTCGGAATGCCAGACGTCGCACGGATTTTGAAATCTTTTTTGAATAGTCTCTCGGCTTTGGTCCAAAAACGACCCCACCACCCCGCCAGATGGGCGAGGATTTATAGCCCGCCCGAGCGCGGCCGGTGCCTTTCTGTCTCCACGGTTTTGCGCCAGACAGATCCACTTCTGCTTTTGTTTTCGTATTAGCCGAACCGGAACGACGCGCCGCGCGCATGGCGACAATCGTGTCATGGACAGCCTGGGTGCCGCGCCCGTCTTCGATTAGCTCAATCCCGGCTTCCTTGGCAGCCGCTTTGGTTAGAACTTTCGCGCTCATCGGACTCTTATCGCGGGCTTCTTCGCCGCTTCCTCCTGATCATGTTTGCGATGCTCCTCATGTGCCGCCAAGAGTTTTTCTGGATGCTTAATCGCCGGCCTAACAATCACGTAACTTCCATTGGCTCCCGGAACCGCGCCGCTGATCAAAATTATGTTTTCGGCTTCGCGCACCTGCATAACCCGGAGATTCTGCACAGTGACTCGTTCGTCGCCCATGTGACCAGGCATTCCCATGTTTTTCCAAATACGCCCCGGCGTAGAACGATTGCCGACCGCGCCAATGCGCCGGTGCGTTTTCGAACCGTGCGCCGCGCCTTGCCCATGAAAGTTGTGCTTCTTCATCACGCCCTGAAATCCTTTTCCCTTCGATCGGCCGATGACGTCGACATAATCACCTGCTTGAAATTGCGTGACGCTTAGATTGATCTCGCCTTCGGGAAGATCGCTGGTCAGGCGAAACTCCCGAACAAATTTTTGCGGCTCGACCCCAGCCTTTTTGAATTCGCCAAGTAACGGCTTGGTCACGCGCGATTCCTTCTGCGGGCCGAACCCAACCTGCACGGCAGAATAGCTTTCGTTTTCTTCGGTCAAACGACGCAGCAAAACGTTATCGCCTGCCGCTATCACAGTCACGGGACACAATCGGCCTCTTGCGTCGTAAACGCTGGTCATACCGATTTTTTGTCCAAGAAGTCCGATGCTCATGACCGTGCAATTGCAAATGTTTCAGAAGCGCCTCCGCTTAAATCTTAATCGTAATATCAACGCCCGCAGGCAAATTCAGTTTCTTTAGTTCATCCACTGTTTTCGCCGTTGGCTCGATGATGTCCAAAAGACGTTTGTGCGTGCGAATTTCAAATTGTTCCATCGATTTTTTGTCAACGTGCGGAGAACGATTCACCGTGAATTTCTCAATCAACGTCGGTAGCGGAATCGGCCCGGCCACGCGCGCTCCTGTGCGCTTTGCAGTCTCCACGATCTCCACCGCAGACTGATCGAGCATGCGGTGATCGAACGCCTTCAAGCGAATCCGGATGCGCTGGCCATTACTCATTTAGCCTCTTTCTGGTCGAGAATGGCCGGAACTAGGTTTGCCGGCACTGGTGCAAAATGAGATGGCTCCATCGAGTAACTCGAGCGCCCCTTCGACAATGAGCGGATCGCAGTCGCGTAGCCGAACAGCTCCGCGAGCGGAACCTCGGCGTGAATAATCGCCAGACCGCCGCGCGATTCGATGTTATTGATGCTGCCACGACGCCGGCTTAAATCGCCGCAGATGTCGCCCTGAAATTCGTCCGGCGTGATGTTTTCCACTTTCATGATCGGCTCGAGCAAAATCGGTTTGCCCTGTCTAAATCCGTCTTTCATCGCGAAGATCGCAGCCATCTTGAATGCGAGTTCGCTGGAATCGACTTCGTGGAATGAGCCGTAGACGATATCGACCTCAACATCGACAACTGGATAACCGCCCAAAACGCCGTTCAGCACCGCTTCTTCGATGCCTTTCTTGACCGCGGGAATGTACTCGCGCGGAATGATGCCCCCGACGATTTTGTTCTCGATCGTCAGGCCCTTGCTGCGCTCGGTTGGCCGCACGTCCACTTCCACGTGTCCATATTGGCCGCGGCCGCCCGATTGCTTAATTAGTTTTCCGACGCCGTGTGCATTGGTCGTAATTGTTTCGCGGTACGCGATCTGTGGTTTGCCTGCGTTTGCGTCCACTTTGAATTCGCGGAACATCCGATCCCGGATGATTTCCAGGTGCAGCTCGCCCATTCCGGCGATAATCGTCTGGCCAGTGTCTTCGTGCGTATACACGCGGAAAGTCGGATCTTCTTCAGCGAGGCGTTGCAACGCAGTCGCCATTTTTTCCTGGTCTAATTTTGTCTTCGGCTCAATGGCCATCGAAATGACGGGATCAGGGAAAGAAGGCGGTTCGAGAAGGATTGGGTGGTCCTCGTCGCACAATGTGTCGCCCGTGGTGATGTTCTTAATGCCGACGATTGCCGCGATATCGCCAGAGTAACACGTCTCAATGTCTTCGCGCTTGTCTGCCTGAATCTGGATTAAACGCGAAATGCGTTCGCGTTTGTTCGTACGCGGGTTGTAAACGGTGTCGCCCTTGCTCAGCGAGCCGGAATAAACACGGAAGAAAACAAGCTTCCCAACAAACGGATCGCTCCAAAGTTTGAAAGCCAGCGAGCAGAACTTGCCGTTGTCATCGGTCGGCGCGTCAATCGGCTCGCCGGTATCGGGGTCCTGTCCCTTCGCCGGTGGGATGTCCAACGGGCTCGGAAGATAATCGACGACCGCGTCAACCAAATACTGAATGCCAATATTCTTCAGTGCCGACCCGCCGATGACCGGGACAAATTTATTGGCAATTGTTTGTCGGCGAATTCCAGCTTTCAACAACTCCGGTGTGACCGGCTTTTCATGGATGACGGCCTCAGCAACTTCGTCATCGAGATTTGAAACTTGTTCGACCAGATCGTTGTAAGCTTTGTCAACGATCTCAACATACTCCTTAGGGAGGTCCGTCACTTCATATGTCGATCCGAACTGATCGTCCTCGGAATAGATGATCGCCTTCTTGTTGATCACGTCGAGCTGGCCGCGCAGCTGGTCTTCCTTGCCCAAGGGCAGCAAAACCGGCCATGCGTTCGCGCCGAGTTTTTTGTGGATGCTGTCCACTGACATTTCGAAGTTTGCACCGACCCGGTCCATCTTGTTGATGAACGCCAGACGCGGCACGTTGTATTTGGTCGCCTGACGCCAGACCGTCTCCGATTGTGGCTGGACGCCAGCCACACCGTCGAAAACTGCGATCGCCCCGTCGAGCACACGCAGTGAACGTTCCACCTCAGCGGTAAAATCGACGTGCCCTGGCGTATCGATAATGTTGATTCGCTCCTTGATCTCTTCGAAAATCTTGTAAACACCCTCTTCTTTGCGCTGCGCCCACGTACAAGTTGTCGCGGCGGACGTGATCGTGATTCCGCGCTCGCGTTCCTGTTCCATCCAGTCGGTGACGGTCGTGCCTTCGTGCACCTCCCCCATTTTGTGGATCATGCCGGTGTAAAACAGGACGCGCTCGGTGATTGTCGTCTTGCCGGCATCGATGTGCGCCGCGATGCCGATATTCCGCGTCCGTTCCAGCGGAAACTTGCGATTCGGCGAATTTGGATTTTTCACCGGACTCTTTTTCTGTTCCATCGTCGCCGTCGCCATAGTCGTTACCATCTGAAATGCGCAAACGCGCGGTTCGCTTGCGCCATTTTATGAGTATCTTCGCGTTTCTTGATCGCGTTCCCCTGGCCGGCGGCGGCATCTTTTATCTCCTGCGCCAGGGCTTCGGCCATGGGCATTCCTTTGCGATTGTCCGCGTATTGGACAATCCATCGGGTAGCCAGAGAGATCTGTCTCGCGGGCGTCACCTCCATCGGGACCTGATACGTCGCGCCACCAACGCGACGTGATTTTACTTCCAACCGCGGACGGACATTTTCGATCGCCTTATTTACTACTTCCAACGGATCGACTGAATCAGAACCTTCGCGGGATTTGTCGATCGCCGTGTACACGATCCGCTCGGCTAACGATTTCTTGCCGCGATTCATCACCGTAGTAATGAGGCGCGCAACCGCCGGACTCCCATAGCGGGAATCGACATGCTCCTCTTTTTTGTAAACTCTTTTCCGTCGCGACATCGTCGATCTTCCTATCCAATGTTATTTCTTTTCGGCGGCGGCTTCCTTCGCTGCGCCTCCGCCAGCACCAGCCTTCGGCCGCTTAGCGCCATATTTGGAGCGACCGCGTCGGCGTCCATCAACCCCTAACGCGTCGAGTGTTCCGCGCACAATATGATAGCGGACACCCGGCAAATCCTTTACGCGTCCCCCGCGTACAAGCACAATGGAATGCTCCTGTAAATTATGCCCCTCGCCCGGAATGTAGGCAATCACTTCCTGACCGTTCGTCAACCGCACTTTTGCCACTTTGCGCAGTGCGGAATTCGGCTTCTTGGGTGTGCGCGTCATCACCTGCACGCAGACGCCCCGACGCTGAGGACAATCCATCAGTGCCGGTGACTTCGATTTCACCGATACCTTTCGGCGTCCTTTGCGAATCAGTTGATTAATCGTGGGCATCTTTAAATTTCAAAAACAAAGCGCCGCCAAAAGTGTCAGGCTCGAGGCGACAAAAAATCCGCCCAGGCCGCGCGATAAACCCTCTCACGCGCCTGATGCGGTGAGGCGCGAATATAGAGGGAAAAACGCGGTCTGCAAAAAATATTTTACAGTGCGTTTGTCATTGCGAGCGGAGTCGAGGAATCTCTGATTGAGATGCAGAAAAACTTCGAACGTTTAGCCATCGATAGGCATTCGAATGCGCGGCGTGGACGCCTAACGACGGCGCATGGCCCGATCGAAACGCCCGCGTTCATGCCAGTGGGAACGCAAGGTTCGGTGAAGGGCGTCAGTCCGCGGGAACTGCGCGAACTCAATGCGCAAGTCGTGCTTGGAAATACGTACCATCTATTCGTTAGGCCGGGGCTCGCCGTAATTAAACATTTTGGCGGTCTGCACAATTTCATGAATTGGGATGGCCCCATCCTGACGGACAGCGGCGGTTACCAGATTTTTTCATTGGCCAAATTACGGAAGATCACGGAGGAGGGCGTCGAGTTTCAAAACCACATCGACGGAGCGCGAGCATTCATTTCGCCAGAGATCGCCATGGAAATTCAGATGCTGCTCGGAAGCGATATCGCGATGGCGCTCGATGAATGCGTTCCGTATCCGTGTGAGTACGATTACGCAGCGCAGAGTGCAGAGATGACGACGCGCTGGGCGAAAAGATGCCGGGAATGGAAACGGCAAAACGCAGAATCCGCCTCCGTCAAGACTACGGCGGACAAGACGGCAAAACGAGAACTCGCCGACTCGCCGACTCGCGGACTCACCAACTCGATGCTTTTCGGCATCGTTCAGGGCGGAACCTTCGAGGATGTGCGCAAAGAAAGCGCGCAGGCAATTGTCGATCTTGATTTCGATGGTTACGCCATTGGCGGCGTGAGCGTAGGCGAGCCAGAGGAGGAAATGATGCGAGCCGTGGAATGGACTGCGCCATCTCTGCCCGGGAACAAACCACGGTACGCGATGGGACTGGGCACTCCGCCCCAACTGCTGGAGTTGATCGGGCGCGGGATGGACATGTTCGATTGCGTGCTGCCGACGCGCCTGGCGAGGAATGGAACGGCCTTTACTGCCACCGGAACAATCAACTTAAAAAACGCGGAGTTCATTCTGGACAAGAATCCGATCGAAGGAAACTGCGAGTGCCATGCCTGTCGTGAATTTTCGCGCGGCTACATTCGGCATCTCATTAAGGCAGAAGAAATCCTCGGCCTTCGCCTCATCACACTGCATAACTTGCATTTTTATTTGAATCTAATGAACGAAGCGCGCATTGAAATTGAGAAGGGAACATTCGATCAGTTTCGTAAAGCATTCGTAGCGGAGTACAAAACGCGAGATGCGTTGATGGTCGAATGAGGCAGCGGCAGCGTCCCTACCTTCAGCTTATCCTTTGCTGGCCGCCCTTCGGGCTGCCCGAAGATCGACAACGAACCCTTCATACTCGCGTTGCCGCGATTCTTCATCCGGTTGTCGAAGGAGCGACGATGGGTGCACCGTGGCGAGAACTCTGGGCGCAAGTTTCGATGATAATACCTTGCCCCGCTGCCGGGTAACACGAAATGACGGGCCGAAAATCGCCTGTGATGCAGTTGCGCCAAGGCAGACCAGCAATTTTGGTTTAACAAGGCGCAACTCCGCTTCCAGCCACGGACGACAGGCTGCAATTTCGCGGGAATTTGGTTTCTGATGAATCCGGCGCTTCCCCCGAGGTTCCCACTTGAAATGCTTCACTGCGTTCGTGACGTAAACTTCCTTGCGATCAATTCCCGCTTCTTCGAGCGCCTGATCCATGATTTTTCCAGCGGGTCCAACGAAGGGTTTACCCTCCTGATCTTCGTAATCGCCCGGCTGTTCTCCGACCAGCATGATCGCCGCGTCTTTCGGACCTTCACCAAAGACGGTTTGGGTGGCCCGCTTGTAGAGATGACACGCTATGCATTCGCGCGCCGCATCGCGTACCGCGGCCAAGCTTGATGTGTCCGGCGGTTGTGCCGGCCGCGCGTACTCTTCCGTTCCCGTCGCCATCTTCGACT
>JBKPLM010000253.1:0-3566 GCA_046731655.1 Verrucomicrobiota bacterium
CCGAGGATCGTCGGCAGCGTCAGATGTGTATAAGAGACAGTCACGACCTTGTATTCAATCGGCAGTCCATGACAATCCCAGCCCGGCACATACGGCGCACGTTTGCCCAGCATGGTCTGCGATTTCACCACGAAATCCTTGAGGATTTTGTTGAGCGCGGTGCCCATGTGCACGTCTCCATTGGCGAATGGCGGCCCGTCATGGAGCACAAATAACTCGCGACCCTCTCTCGACTTCTGTATCTGCTGGTAGAGTCGTGTCTCCTACCACACTCGCAGCATCTCGGGCTCGCGCGCGGCGAGGTTCGCCTTCATCGGAAATTCCGTGCGTGGCAAATTAAGAGTATTTTTGTAGTTCTGACTCATGAGAGGGGGACGAGGCTACGTAACATCCACCATCGCGCAAATCAACGCAGCGACAGATGCGGACAGGGCATGAATGAGAAGAAACCAAATGAGGCAGCGCGCATCTTTGTTTTGGCGGACACGCACAATCGTTTGCCGGAAAAAGTGAGAGAAGCCGCCAAAGATGCAGATGAGATCTGGCATCTCGGCGACGTGTGCGCAGAGAGCATTCTCGACGAACTCCGCGCGATTGGGCCTCGAGTCACTGTCGTGCGGGGAAATTGTGACAGTAATTTTGAATGGCCATTAGTTGTCGATCTTGCACGAGGCGGATTGAAGTTTCGTCTGCAACACGTGCCGCCGGACCATTTACCAAATGACGTTGATGTTGTTTTGCACGGGCACACGCACGTCCCGCGACATGAAAAACGCGGGAATGTTTTATTTTTGAATCCCGGATGCGTGGCGCGACCAAACCGCGGTTCTCCGCCAAGCGTGGCATGGCTTGAAATTACGCCCGGAAAAACGAACTGGAGACTTGTCCCGCTCCGCTGAACCCAATTCCGCGTAAAGTAAATCCCAACTACAGATTTTGTTACATATGTAACAAAAGATTAATGACGGAGCCTGCGAAGTTTACGAGGGCGGCAATGGGACGGCAACATCAGGGAAGGGCCAGTCGCACGCCTGCTACTTGCTGATTGACTCCGGAGCTTAAGATGATTGCCTGACGCGCGCCTGCCATTGCCATGCGTGAACGCGCGAGCGGCAATGAAACAGCTGGGTCGGCGTGAAGCACGGGCGGAAGCTCCCCATAACGCAAGGCTTGGGCTCCCAGGATAACTTGCCACAGCCCCGAGGCGCCTACGCTTTCGCCTAACGCTGGCTTCGCCGTGTAAGTAATCGCATCAGGGATCACCTGCTCCAACGCCCCCTGCTCTGCCTGATCAATGAACGTGCCGTTGGCGCTCGAGATCACACAGTCGATTTCGGTTTCACTCAGGTCCCGCAGCATCCGCATCAAAATTTCTTCTGCCTCCGCCCGCTTTCCGTAACAGCCGCCCGGATGAGCGCGTTCGATTGTGATCGGCCCGCCTCGCGAGAGCACGATTGCTCCTGCCCCTTCGCTTAAGATCATTCCTCGCTTTTGCTTGCTGAATGGTTCAATCGGAGGGGCAGAACGAAGCAAGCGCCATCGCCGATAGGCGTCGCATAAAAGCCAATCGATCTCTTCGGTGCCGACGACAAGGCAACAATCAAGCGACTTATCCATCATCACGTCCTCCGCCATTTTTATCGCCAGAAGGCCTACTGCTCCGTCGCCCACAACGGTGTAAGTGGCTCCAGTGATACCCAGAATTGCCGAGAGATGGCTCGCTGGCGCGTTAAAAACCGTTTCCGGAAACAAAAGGGGACTGGCCGACTGCGGACCTGTCTCGACGACATCGCGGTAAAAGCGCTTCGTATAAATCACGCCTCCGTTGGAGATCGCAAAGATTAGCGCAATTCGTTCCGCATTTTGCGAATCGACCTTTACCCCGGCAGCCTGCAAGGCCTCCAAACCCGCTGTTGCAGCAAATCGCGAAATCAGACTGGCCCGACGAAGGCGTGGATGAGCCAAACCGGTCAGCGCCGATTCGGGTACGCGGAACGCGCAATAGGAACGATCGCCAAACTGCTCAGAAATCGGTGTTGCGGACGCCTCGTCACCATGAAGCAGACGCTCCCATACGGTATCGACGCCATTTCCAAGAGGTGTCACCCACCCCATTCCGGCGATCGCCAAACTCATGCTCCAACCGTACGCATCAGAATCGAAGCATTCGTTCCGCCAAAGCCAAAAGAATTCGAAAGCGCCATACGTACCACAGCTGATCGAGATTCGTTCGCTACAACATTCAGCTGCAGGCCGTCATCCAAAGCGTCAAAATTGATATTGGGAGGAAGAAATCGATGGCGAAGCGCCAGTAAAGCGATGACGGCTTCGACCGCGCCCGCGGCCCCCAGCGAATGACCCATCATGCTCTTAGTTGAACTCACCGGCACGCCGTTAAATAACTGACTGATCGCTTTCCCTTCGGCTGCATCATTAAAAATGGTGGCGGTTCCATGCGCGTTGATATAATCGACTTCGTCTGCGGAAATTTGCGCGCTCTGGAGAGCTCGCTCCATCGCCTGTCGCGGTCCGACCCCGGAAGGATCCGGCTGCGTGATGTGAAAATTATCCGTGGAAATCCCGTAGCCGACGATTTCTGCCAGGATAGGCGCGCCCCGCTTTCGAGCGAGCTCAAGATTTTCCAGCGCGAGAATAGCGGCGCCTTCTCCCAGCACCATGCCGGCACGATTTCGATCAAACGGGCGGCATTTTTCCGGCGTCGAGGCTTGAAGCGAATCGAAGCCCGTGAAGACCAGTTCCGAAAGAGCGTCAAAGCCTCCGGTCAATACGCGCTGGTAGCGCCCCGATCGGACGCATTCAAATGCATGACCAATTGCGTTCGTGCCGGAGGCGCAGGCGTTCGCGATGACCTGACATGGCACAGAAACGCCAAGAACCTCCTCTTGCGCATCGATGATTGCCTTTTGCGCCGGGTAGTTAGCGATCCACGAGGGCGCGTGTCGCAGATTTCCCGATCGACACAGCGACCGAAAGTATTGTTCCCCATAAGACATGCCGCCGCTTGTCGTTCCAATCACCGTTAACTCAGGCTCAAACTGAGGCACTTGCATCATGGCTTCTCTTAGTGCGTGAATCATCATGTGCGATGCTCGATGCAAGCGCTTGGCTCGTAGTCTTTTGTTCGGGCCAGCAAGAAGCCGATCATCGGCTACCTGGCCAGCGGTTTTGCAGCGACATTCAGCTACCGAAAATCGCGTTACTTCGGTGACACAGTCTTTCGCGGTCCGTAACGAATCGAGTGTCTCCGCCAGTCCAAATCCCAACGGGCTCACCACTCCTGCAGCCACGATCGCCACCTGTTGAGGGATCTTTTCTCCGGTCGTACTAGCTGAATGGGCCATGTGGCAGGCAAAAATTGTTACGCTATTTTCTATTGCTTTCCTTTGGGAAGCATTTTACAAATGAGCCGAAACCGGAAACGGAAGCCTGGAAGTTGGTGGATTGTCAGTTGAGTTTATTCAGTGGCGATTTGAAATCCGATAAGCGGGAACAGTGACCTGGCGGCCTTTTCCAGAATAAACTCAATGGGAACTAAACTATACGTA
>JBKPLM010000254.1:0-4914 GCA_046731655.1 Verrucomicrobiota bacterium
ACGTATGGCGCTAGCACAGAATTGTTCAGATTGAACTCTGTCGTTCCTGGCGGGAAAATCGGAACGCCGCGCAGCCCGCCGGTAAACGGTACGCGGTTCACCGCACCCGCTGTCGTCACGCCTGGAATCCTCTGTACCGCCTCGAGAATGGCTTTCTGTTTCTCAAGCGGCACGTCGACCGCCGCCACGTCACGGTCTATGTCGGCCAGCATCGCGCCTTGCGGCTGGAAACCCAGCGGAGCGTGCAACATGCGAACCATGCCGCGGACGGCAACCAGCGAGGCCGTCACGAGCAACGTGCAGATCGCAATTTGTACGCCGAGCAACAGGTCCCGCAGAGTAAATCGGCGCAGCGGCGTTGAATCTACTGGTCCACTCTTCATCGCCTGCAACGGACTGCTCTGCGACACCTTCCGCGCCGGAATCATCCCAAAGAGCAGCGCGCTGACCAAGGTCAAGATCAGAGCTGCCAGGCAGACACGCGCATCCGCACTGACTGCCACACGGCCGTAGGGCGATGCCCATTGGTTCAGGACACGCAGTAGCAGACCCGCGATCACCAGCCCCGCCGCTCCTCCTAGCATCGACAACACCATCGCCTCGGATAACAGTTGCCGCACCAACCGCCACCGGCTCGCTCCCAAAGCGACACGAAGCGCCAGTTCCCGGCTGCGATCCGCCGCGCGTGCCGCAAACAGGCTGGCCAGATTAGCGCACGCCGCCGCCAACACCAGCAGAGCGAGTCCGGTCACGCTCCAAAGAAATCCGCGGATGACGTCACCGGTGTCTGCAAACAATCCTGGACGGACCAGCCGCAGCGGCGTTCCCGTGTCTGTGTTCGGATGCTCCTTTGCCAACTGGGTCGCGATTGCACTCAGATTTTCCGCAGCCTGCTCGGTCGTCACGCCTGGCTTCAGCCGGCCAAGCACTGCCAGAGGTCGGCCCGTCCGGTCCTCCAGGTAATCCCGCTCGAAGTAGTTCAAAATGGGTATCCAGTAGTCGGGCCAGACAAATCGGTCCGTGCCGTGAAAGCGCGCTGGGGCAACGCCAATCACCGTGAAGGGATCTTTGCCGAGCGTCACCGTCGTGCCGAGTACGCGCGGATCAGCGTTGAACACGCTTCGCCAAAGACTATCGCTCAACACGATGTAAGGCGCTGAATTCGGGCCATGCTCGTCCTCCGCATGGATTAATCGTCCCACCTGGGGCTGCACTCCCAGCAGATCGAAATAGTTGCCGGTGACTGCATGGCCGTCGACACTCCTCATGACGTTACCCCAACGCAGTCTCGCCTGACAAAATCCGTAGAAACCCGCGATATCGCTGAAGGTGGTGTTTCGCTGCCGAATGTCTTCGAACGCAGGATAGGACGTAGTAAGCTCCTTAAAGCTCGTCCACGGCTTGAGGCGAATCTGGTAGAGATTCTGCGGGTCGCTCACCTCCAGCGGGTGAAGCAGGACTGCATTGACTACTCCGAAGACGGCGACATTCGCTCCAATGCCAAGCATTAGAGTGACTAAAGCTACGAGCGTGAACGCTGGCGACTTCCAAAGTACGCGCACCGCATAACGAATATCCAGCAGCAGGTCGTGCATGACCAGCACGCGCTTTCAGGGTCAGTAACCCAGGGCCACTTTTCGCTCGTTCGCGCCGGGCAACGGGTCTTTTTTCACTGTAATTGCCTCCACGCCCGAGTCCTTTATCTGGTGAGCCTGGGTCGCGTTGAATTCGATATCTTTCGTGAACTCCGGCGGAAGGTCTGCCTCAGCATAGATCGCGTGCACGGGGCATACATCCACACACGCCATGCAATCAATGCAGTCCTCCGGGTGAATGACTACCTGGTTTTCCATTTCGTAGAAACAGGCGACCGGGCACACTTCTACACAGTCGGTGAACTTGCATCCGTTACATTTATCGGTGACGACGTGGGGCATGGGATTTCAGTGGATTGATGTTGCGTAACAAAACTACCGTTAACACATTCAAGTAATTAGCGACTCATGACCAGTCAATTCGTGCTTTAGTTATTTTTAGCCTGACTTGGATGCTTCCTCCGGTGCGGACCAAGATCGCCGCGCAACCTGACGATCGCGCATCGCGCGGGTCCATCACGCAATTCGTCGCAGCGCCCAGGCGCCTATTGTTTTTCCTCAGGTTTTACCGGAGGCAGCTTTAGATCTTTGTTCTGAATTTCACCCGTGAACGCTTTCACAAAGGCATTACGAAAAGCGTTGAAGATCGTGGCAAAGATGTCCGGCTGTGGCTGGTCGAATGTGCCGGCGAAAGGCACCTTGGTTGCAAACCGGTCTTTGGAATAATTGCGCACGATGCGGGTGACGCCTTCGAGGATCCCTTCCCATAACGCTGTTAGTGGATTCTCGGCTTTGGCCGGATTAAAGATGCTCATATGATCGAAGACCGGTTCAACATAGCCTCGGTACGCGCCTCTGGATGCGCTCGCTTCCATGGCCATTTTGAACGTGCCCTGGTCGAACGTGAAGCCGCCGTACGCTCTGGCGAAATCATTCAACCTCACCAGCGGAATCTCGCCGAGCTCGAGGTTAACTGCGAAAGTCGGCCGAGGCGCGTAAGGATCGAGCGAGATTTGCGAGCGTGCTTTGCCTACGCGCAATGGCCGGCCTTCCATTCGGATGTCCGCCACGAGAGTTTTGGAAAGCCGCTTGCTGTTGGTGAGGTTGGTCGCTACCAGCTGCACCCGGTCCGCTTCCACGTCAACTTTTGGCTTCCGACTGAAATCGCGATAATGCAATTCGCCGTCGTGCACAGCAAATCGGTTGATCTTGAGCGGGTAAAGCTGTTTGATCTTTTGCGCCCACGGGGCGTCCACTTCCGTCTGACGTGTGGACTCGGTAGGGCCGTTCACAAAATTCATTTTCGCGCGATGAATCTCGATGTTCCCCACCAGCGCGTGTTCGAAAATAAGCGCGTGCCATTGTACGGAGAAATCTATTAGTGGCGCCGAGAAAAACGGCACCGGCACTTCGCCACTGGTTTTCCTAATGTCGATGTAGTGGATTTGATACGCGCCGCGCCAGAGATGCAGTGTCACGGCTTGCACCCGCGCGCGATAGCCGGGGATCTCCGACAGTTTGCGATTAACGTAATCGCGAACCCAGATGGCGAGATAAATGTGCACGACCAAGACTGCTATTGCTACGAC
Organism: Verrucomicrobiota bacterium; assembly: GCA_046731655.1. Taxonomy (GTDB): domain Bacteria; phylum Verrucomicrobiota; class Verrucomicrobiia; order Chthoniobacterales; family UBA10450; genus Udaeobacter. The sequence continues at coordinate 3,185 of JBKPLM010000254.1, forward strand.
GAGGAGCAGCCAAAACCACCAACGTTTGGCCGGCCATTTCATCGCGGCGCCTATGCGTGTGGAAAATTGCAACGTGAGTATTTAAAAAACGCGCCAGAAACCGCTGTCGGCTGCGAATTCCTAAGTGAATGCGTGCACGCGATTTCGCTTCGGTGTTGATGGAAAGTGCCGGGGCATGGATGGAGGACAACGCATTGCGGCTGAGCGCGGCCCTGGCGTTTTACTCAGTTTTCTCGCTGGCGCCACTGTTGGTTCTCGCTGTCTCGATCGCAGCGCTCATCTTCAGTGAGCAAACGGTGCGGGATCAGATTAGCGCGCAACTTGAAGCATTAGCAGGGCCTCGTGCGGCGGATGCGCTTGAGGCACTACTGGCCACCACAGCGGCGCAAAAGAGAACGGGGGCATTCGCCGCAATCGCGGGCTTAGCAGTGATGGTGTTTGGTGCTTCGGGAGTATTTGGTGAGTTAAAGGACGCTCTTAACACCATTTGGGGCGTTGTCGTTAAGCCAGGTCGCACGTTGCTGCCGCTCTGGAGCGAAGCCGTGCGCGCCCAGCTCATCAGTGAGCCTCGATGACTGTGGATGTGTTCTTGCGCGGCGCGGGTGAACGGAACAAAATCGCCACAAAAAACGTGACGATTGTTCCGAAACAAATCCACCACGGGAATGCCATCACCGGAAGCCAGTTCGGCTGCGGGTAAGCGGTTGTTCCAAAAATCCCCGCGATGTTGTTAGGCAATCCGCTCAGGATCGCGACGACGATGAAGCCAACGATCATGGCAATGATGTTGCCGCGATCGTTCCCGCGCGTGCTGGTTAGCATTCCTGCAAAAAACACACCAAGCAGTGAGCCGTAGGTGTAGCCGAAAATCCCGAGCACGATCGGGATGATTCGAACATTGGGATGCACGATCACAAGATACGCCGTTGTCGACGCAACGATGATCATCAGGACGGAAAACCACACAGTCGCCCAACGCACGGCGCGTAAGCTTTGTGCGTCCGTGGCTTCGGGTTTGAGGTAAGGCTCGTACCAATCGCGCGTGAAACTCGTAGCGAGCGCGTTCAGCGCGGTGCTGAGCGATCCCATGGCGGTGGCGAAGATTCCAGCCAGGAGCAGTCCGCGAAGTCCCACTGGCATTTGATAGAGAATGAAGTGGCAGAATGTTTCGTTCGGAGTTTTGGGCAGCGTCGGATCGGGATGGGCTTGATAGTAAACCCACAGCAGTAGTCCGATGCTGAGAAACGTAAGCGCGATCGGGATGTCGGCGAGCGCGGAGCAAATAAGAGAGCGACGGCTCCGGCGTATGTCGGGCGCGGTCAACATTCGCTGCACCATGTCCTGATCCGTGCCGTGTGTTCCCATGGTGATGAACGCTGCCCCGATCAACCCGGCAAAGATTGTGTACTCCGTCTCGAACATGCTCTTCACCTGGTCCCAGCCATGTTTGGCCGGATCGAGACCGGTTGTGATGAGATCCGACACTTGAAATGCGCCGTGGCGTTGCACGATCTCGTGCCAGCCGCCTGGAATTGCGAAGTAAAGCAAAGCGAGCGCAATTAACGCGCTCCCAATCATGATCGAGGCTTGAATCAAATCGGTCCAGATGACGGCCTTAATACCACCGAACGTGGTGTAAATCGCCGTGAGAATTACGATGGCAATCGTGGCGCCGAGATAAATCCACAGAGTTTGAGTTTGATTTGGTCGAGTGCCGCTGATCATTTCGT
>JBKPLM010000255.1:0-3234 GCA_046731655.1 Verrucomicrobiota bacterium
CCCAAGGACCGCGTCCTCTTGTCCAACGTGATTGGCCCGTATTATGTTGTTCGACTCTCCACACCAGATCATCGGATAAGCCAATGTAAAATCTTCCATCGTGGTTTTGAATAATATAAACGCGATAGGACACCGCGGTTGGAAGAAATTGGTTGCGGGGGCGGGATTTGAACCCGCGGCCTTCAGGTTATGAGCCTGACGAGCTACCAGGCTGCTCCACCCCGCATTTTGAGAGTAATTTCGATATCGACATTGTGCAAATCGAAAAAGTATTCGCTCGATGGAAGCGAGATGAAAAAAGCGATCCCATTTGCGTTCGCCACCGCGTGCGACTTCGTTGATGAGTGACCAACAGATCTTCTGGCAAAACTGAAACTGGAAAGATTCTCATCGGCACAGCCAGCTGGTCGGACCCTGGCTTTGTTGAACACTGGTATCCAAAAAAGATGCCAGCTGGCGAGCGGCTGGGATGGTATGCCCAGCATTTCGACATGGTCGAGGTGAACTCGACATTTTATTCCGTGCCGGAACCGAAAATGGTGGAACGCTGGTGCGCGGCGACGCCGGACGATTTCACGTTCGACGTAAAGTTACACCAACTGTTCTCATTCCACTCGACACCGGCAAAGCTTTTGCCGCCGGATTTACAAGGACGCGCAGAGACAGATGCCAGGGGAAACGTTAAATCGACGCCGGATTTGCAGGAAGCGCTGCTCAAAATTTTCCTGCGCGCGACGGCGATTTTTCGCGATGCCAGAAAGCTTGGCGTCTTCCTTTTGCAGCTCTCGCCCGCGTTTTCTCCCCGGAAACACGAACTAGGCGAGCTCGAATCTTTGCTTGGTATGCTTAGTGATCACGAACTTGCGATTGAGTTTCGAAACCGTAATTGGGCAGTCGGCGATCAGTTGCAATCGACGATTGATTTTTTGAAAAAGCATCACGCAGTTTTTGTGAACGTGGACGCGCCTGCTTCGGACCATTTCATGGTCATGCCGTCAGACGTCAATGAGGTGACGAATTCGGATGCCGCTTATTTGCGGCTGCATGGACGCAACGCGAAAGGTTACGTCACGGGCAAAACTGTGGCCGCGCGTTTCGATTACGATTACAGCGAGAATGAAATAGCAGAAGTCGCACTGCGCAGCAGGAAGCTGGCGCGAGAAGCGCGCGAGTTGCACGTGATTTTTAACAATAACAATCTCGATTACGCGCCGCGCGCGGCGCTTCGTTTGCGTAAGGCATTGGGTCAAATCGTCAAGACACCGGCACAGACACCGGAACTGTTTTAGATTAGGTTCGCAAGTGCACGATTTACGTCCGGGGCCCAAACCTTCCGGGGATTATCAGTCGCGATTACCAGGGCCACTTTCGCGGCTGAAACGCTGGCTGGTAGCGCATCACATGACCCTGATGACAATCGCCGATACCCCGCACTCCATCGCTCTTGGATCGGCGATTGGCATTTTTTTCGGGTTCACGCCGCTGTATCCGTTAAAGACGTTATTGTCGATTGCCCTGGCTTGGGTTTGCCGCTGCAACAAGATTGCAGCGGCGATTGCCGTGACGCTGCACGACGTGATGATCTGGGCGATGCCAGCGATTTATGTCGCCGAATATCACTTGGGTTGCTGGAGTCTACAGCGGCCGCCAGCCCAGCGCGTACATTTCCGCCAGTTTGGACTCCACGATTACGCGCATTGGCATGTATTTTCACGTGTCGTTTGGCCTACATTTTGGCCTGCGTTTGTTGGTTCACTCTTCCTCGCAGTTCCTTCGGCGATCATCATCTACCTTGTGATGCGGTTGCTGGTCAGTCGTGCTCGGACTCCACGGAAGATAGGCTGATTGAATGGCCGTCGTTCCGCCGCGGGGGGACGGCACGCGCTTAATAAGATAGACCGCGTTGCGACGGGCGTTTGCGAATCAGATTGCGTCGATTAAGGTGCTGCGGTTCGAGGGTCCTTATGCATTTATCACGTAGATTTCTCATCGTTTTTTCCGCTTTTCTCGCCAGCGCGGCGCTTCTGCGCTCCGCTGCCGCGTCAGAGGCATACCTTATTGCCGACGCACAAACGGGCTACATTTTGGAAGAACAGGAAGGCAGGAAAAAACTGCAAGTCGGCAGCCTGATGAAAATCGCGACCGCAAGTGTGGTGCTCGATTGGGCGGAACGAAGATCGGGCGACCTCAATCAGGCAGTTATGGTTCCGCAGGAGGCGTTTGTCGGCACCCTTGAAAACAACATTGGTTTTCAGCCGGGCGATAGCATCACCCTGCGAGATCTACTCTACGCTGCGCTTGTCCAGTCCGATAACATCGCGGCCTACACGCTCGCGTACCATGTTGGCTCGAAGATAGAGTCGCTCGCGCCCGGCGAGGCGAGCTCAAAATACACTCCGGTTGATGCATTCGTCGCCCAGATGAATGCGCTGGCCAAACAGTTGAAGATGGACCGCACGCGTTTTGTTAACCCGCACGGTGTCGATTACAAGGCCAAGCCACTGCCGTATTCCACGGCCGAAGACATGGGGCGCCTCACTCGGTATGCAATGAACAAAGCTAGTTTCCGCTTTTATGTGTCGCAAAGGGAACGCCAAATCTCGTTCGATCGAGGCGGGCGTCGATTGAATTACATGCTTCGCAACACAAACGAACTCCTGGGAAAGATGGGCATTGACGGAGTTAAGACAGGTCGCACCGCGCGATCCGGTGATTGTTTAATCCTGTATGCTAATCGCCAGGCGGAAGTTGTTCGTCAGGGCCAGATGGAAACCGTCTACCCGCGCCATTTGATGGTCGTGCTCCTGGGCAGCACAAATCGATTTGGTGAGGGCGCAGCCCTTCTGCAACGTGGCTGGCAGCTATACGACCAATGGGCCGCCGGTGGCCGTATTGCCGATTCAAAGAAAATGCTCTAGGAGCCTAATCCTTCGATCGCAAAAATGAAGCCACGGATTGGCGTTTTGACCAGCGGTGGCGATTGCCCCGGACTTAACGCAGTCCTGCGCGGCGTGGTACTCGCGGCGGAGAAACTCGGCTGGGAAGTAGTTGGTTTTCGTGACGGATTCGAAGGACTTCTTCCTCCCGGCAATCATGTCATTCTCTATAGCCAAAGTATCAAGGGGATCATGGCTCTGGGCGGCACGATCATCGGCACGACGAATCGCGGTCATTTTGTTGCGAAGGTCGGTGCCGGTGATCGGACGATTGTGCCGGCGAATATCATTACAGGGG
>JBKPLM010000256.1:0-13459 GCA_046731655.1 Verrucomicrobiota bacterium
CGTGTTTGCATCGCGGAATTTCTTCGCCCGCTCAAGAAGGTTCTGTTGAATGGAAGTTAGAATTTCCGGTGCCACGGCGACGAATTCCTGAATTGACATGGACTCTTTGGCTTTGATCGGCTGATCTCGGCGGCTGATCACCAGCGCGTTTTTCTCGAGGTCGCGTGGTCCAATTTCGATCCGGACCGGAACTCCTTTCTTGATCCATTCCCAATTTTTGACCCCGCCACCGATATCGCGCCTGTCGACCTCCACTTCCAGTGGAACGTCGCCGAAGCGCTTTCCCCGTAGTTGCAGAGCGAGACTGTCGCACGCCTCCATTACTCTGGGGCGCGACTCCTCCTTTGTCGCCACGGGCACGATGACGATTTGGGTGGGCGCGATGCGTGGAGGCAAAACGACTCCGTCATCATCTCCGTGCATCATGATTAACGTGCCAATCAGCCGCGTTGTCATTCCCCAACTGGTGGTCCAACCAAATTCTTGTTTGCCTTCCCGGTTTTGAAATTGGATGCCACTGGCGCGCGCGAAGTTTTGGCCGAGAAAATGGGACGTGCCAGCCTGAATTGCCCTTCGATCCTGCACCATCGCCTCGATCGCGAGGGTCTGCACCGCACCGGGAAAACGTTCGCTCTCGGATTTTTCACCAGTGAAAACCGGCACGGCCAAATGATCGCGGACGAACCGTTCATAAAGATCGAGGATCAAATTCGCTTCTTCGCGCGCCTCGGCTTCCGTTTCGTGAACCGTATGGCCCTCCTGCCAGAGAAATTCAGTCGTCCGCAAAAACAGGCGCGGCCGCATTTCCCAGCGGACAACGTTTGCCCACTGATTGATGAGGACCGGCAAATCGCGGTAAGATTGCACCCATCTCGCGTAGCTGGCGCCAATGATGGTTTCGGAAGTGGGCCTAACCACAAGCGGTTCCGTTAACGGACTGGCCGGTTTCATCTTTCCATCCGCATCCACCTCCAGTCGTGTGTGCGTGACGACGGCGCATTCTTTGGCGAAGCCTTCAACATGTTCCGCTTCCTTCGCGAAATAACTCAACGGAATGAAAAGCGGGAAATAGGCATTGCGATGGCCAGTTGCGCGAAACATGGCGTCGAGCTGACGCTGCATGTTTTCCCAAATTCCGTAACCCCAAGGGCGAATCACCATGCAACCGCGTACGTCCGAGGGCTCAGCCAGTTCCGCCGCGCGGATTACCTGCTGGTACCACTCTGGAAAGTCCTGGTCGCGGCGCGGTGTGATCGCAGTTTTCGCAGTCGTCGTATTCATCGTATCAATGGCGTTTCGCGGAAACGCTCTACAATTGTAGGGCGGCTGTGTCAGCCGCCAACTGCGATTTTACAAATGACGATCAGACAGGCCGGCGGGCACAAGTTGACAGGCGCTTGCACTCCTCGTAGTTTTCGTGCCCTTTTTCTGTAGTGATGAAAACGTTTTCTGCCAAAGCCAGCGAAGTCCAACGCAAATGGTGGGTCATCGACGCCAGGAACCAGGTGCTGGGAAAAGTAGCAGTGAAGGCCGCCAATCTGTTACGCGGAAAAGAAAAAACCGTCTTCACGCCCCACGTTGATACGGGTGACTTTGTGATCGTTATCAATGCGGACAAAGTGCGACTAACTGGAAAGAAAGAAGAACAAAAAACCTACATGAGTTTTTCAGGATACGTGGGCGGCCACAAATCGGAGAACGTCCGGGCACGCCGCGTGCGGCATCCCGAACTGCTGATTGAGCGCGCTGTTCGCGGAATGGTTCCACACAATCGACTCGGTCGTCGTGTTTATCGGAAGTTGAAAGTTTATAGCGGTGATTCTCATCCGCATGCCGCGCAACAGCCCGAGGCCGTCAAACTCACCAGAAAATAGTCTTATGCCACAAACTGAGGAATTCGTCGCCACAGGTCGCCGCAAAACATCGGTTGCGCGTATCCGGATGACCCCGGGTAGCGGAAAGATCGATATCAATGGTCGGAGCTTCGAAGATTATTTCCCGACTGTGCCCTTACAGAACGTCGTGTTGCAACCGCTTCAAACTGCCAAGGCGGTGAATGCTTACGATTTGTCGATTAACGCCACCGGTGGTGGCATTATGGGGCAGGCCGGCGCCGCGCAGCTCGCGATCGCACGCGCCCTACTTCAAGTCGATGTCAATTTTCGAAGCACGCTGAAAGCTGAGGGGTTGCTTCGCCGGGATCCGCGCATGAAGGAGCGCAAAAAATCCGGACAACCGGGCGCGCGTAAACGATTCCAATTCTCGAAACGCTAAGGCGAGCGTAGGCCGACGTGGTAGTTCCCGCGGCGGATAAGCAAGGAGCGCGAGCAGTAGACGTCAGGACGGATCACCGAGCCGTCCGTTCTGTCACGCGTTGTGACGCGCCCGACGCCAGTCCGGCTCGGACCGGTCGCGCGCTACCAACTACGGATTGTTTGGCGACGGCGCGCTTTGTGGGGCCGGCGCTGGCGCCGGAGGCGCTAAGAACGGCGGAACCGTCGCTCCCGGCGTCGCGACCGGCACCGGAGTGCTGCTTGGTTTCAGCAAACGCAATTCCTGCATCGCCTCGCCGGCCCAAAAGCTGGTTCGATATTGCGTAAGGATAGTTTCGCAGATGCGGCGCGCTTCGTCGCTCTTATTTTTGCCCTTTAGAATGTACAACTGCGATAACAAAGCCAGGGGCGCGTTGTAACTGTTCGGATAAGTTGTTGCGATCTGCTGGTAAGCAGCCAGCGCCTCATCACTTTTCCCCATCGACTCCAGATTGGCGGCCATCGCCATTCGCGCTGTGCTCACGAATTCGTGTTGAGGAAACTTATCGATGAAAGCCTGAAGCGTTGTGTTCGCCTCAGCAAATTTCTTTTCGCTCCGCTGAGCTTCAGCACGCAACAGATAAGCATCAGCGGCCGCTGGGCTGTTTGGGTAGCGATCAATCACCTGTTGATATTCCTGAGCCGTCTTCGCATTCGCGAGCAAAGCTGACGCCGCCGCAGCGCGTCGATCGGAATAATAACGGTAACCAGTAAAGGCGATGCCAGCGAGCAAGGCTACGATCAGCACCGCAATGATCTCTTTCTTGAAGCGCTCCAAAAAGAAGCGCGTTTCCAGCGCGACATCGCGAGAAGGAGGTGGAGCTGTCGGCATAAATTATATGTGCTCTACGGGTTCAAACCGGGCAAGCGGTTCGTCTTATGCCACGCGATGGTTTCTCGCGCAAGCTGAACTAAGATCGGCACGCGCTCGACCAGGCTTTTTAAGAGACTGTTGAAATACTGGAGTGGGCCGCGTTGCTGTTCGCTTTTGGTGCTGTCCAAGGCGCGAGCGCAGCGCCGATATCCGCAGCGATCTCAGCCAAGCGAGCATCGCCGGCCAGCGCCAAAATCGACGCAACCCTTCGGGCGCGAGGCAGAAGAGCCATCTGGCGGCGTCGCTCGTTCGTTACAGCCCGCTAAAGGGGATGCGCCTCACTCGCTCCTTGCCATCCGCCCTCCTGCTTCTACGCGCGACTCATTTCAGTATTACAACAGTCTCTTAGGGCGATACAATCTTACCTATGAATGCACTTTGGAACTCTTTTGAAACTTTGCTCGGCTTAAGCGTAGAACCGAAAGACTTGACGTTTGTCCAAATCTCCCTGCGCGGGATCATCGTTTTCCTTGCCACGCTAGCCATGGTTCGGCTCGGGCATAAACGCTCGCTCGCGCACAAAACACCGTTTGATGCTGTTCTGCTGGTCATTCTCGCGTCGGTGCTTTCGCGCGCGATCAATGGTTCGGCGGCGTTCTTTGGCACAATCGGTGGAGGGGTGGTTTTAGTGTTGCTACACCGCGTCTTCGCGCATCTGGCATATTATTCCCACGGGTTTGGAATTTTGGTCAAAGGCAAGCCCGACACCATCGTGCGCGACGGTCAATGCGATTTTCCAACGATGCGCCGCAATCATGTTTCAGTCCACGACCTGGAGGAGGATATGCGTCTCAACGGCCAGATCGATGACCTGTCGAAGGTTCGTCTCGCCCGCGTCGAACGCAGCGGCGACATCAGTTTTATCAAAAAATAGTTTGACCCATATGGCCCATTTGCTCTATGAGAGCACGGGACTTATGAGACGAATCAAGAAGCGGTGGATCAAACCGATGATGAAAACCGTTCCGATCTTTTTCGAGTGCACCTGTTACGCAGGCGCGGTTTGATCGGACGTGATTATCTGACTCCGAAACTTCGGGTTGATTCGCATTCATATTCTCGGCAGTGCAGCCGGCGGCGGCCTGCCGCAATGGAACTGTGCCTGTGCAAACTGCGCAGCCGCGCGTACCGGAAAGATTACGCCACAGACGCAATCAAGCATCGCCATCAGCAGCGACTCCGAAGGTTTTCACCGCTGGTTTCTGATCAACGCGTCGCCTGATTTGGCGCGGCAAATCGAAAGTATGCCGCGGTTGCAGCCGCGCCGCGATTCGCCACGCAACAGTGCAATTGCAGGCGTTCTTTTGACAAATGCCGACATCGATCATGCTCTGGGCTTATTGCTTTTGCGCGAACGGGACACACCGCTCGTTGTTTATGCAGCGGACGAAACGCGAGCCGCGCTCGCCTGGCTCAATGACGTCCTCGCGAAGTTCTGCGGAATCGAATGGCGAAAAACGACCGTTGAATTTCAAACGCTAAGTGGCGGCATGGCTTTTCGAGCGGTTGAATTGCCAAGAAGCGCCGCGTTTCAACTTCGGGACGATACGTCGGGAGCGACTGCACTGTTTGCGCCGAATGTCGGTGAATTGACCGATGAATTGCGGAATACCGTTCACAAATCCGATGTCGTTCTGTTCGATGGCACCTTCTGGAGCGACGGTGAACTGGCCGCTATTCGGCCAGGCGCCCGCAGCGCGCGCGAGATGAACCATCTGCCCATCAGCGACGGGAGTCTCGATTTCTTGCATCAATCGCCAGCGCGCCGGAAGATTTACACCCACATCAACAATACGAACCCGATCCTTATGCCCAGCTCCCGGGAACGCGCGAATGTGAAGCAGTCTGGAATTGAGATCGCGCGTGACGGATTGGAAATCGTCATATGACTACGGGACTCTGGAACCGTGAAACTTTTCTCGAAAATTTGCGCGCGATCGGCGCGCGCGCTTATCACGATAAACATCCGTTCCACGTGGCCATGAACGAAGGCCGGCTTTCGCCGGAAGCCTTACGCGGGTGGGTGGCCAATCGCTTCTATTATCAGCAAAATATTCCCGTCAAAGATGCCGCGATTCTCTCCAACTGTCCATTGCGCGAAGTACGCCGGGTCTGGGTTCATCGTATTCTCGATCACGATGGCTTTTGTGAAAACGAAGGCGGCATTGAGGCGTGGCTGCGCCTGGGCGAGGCGTGTGGGCTATCGCGCGACGAGCTGACGCAGGATCGACTTCTGCAACCTGGAGTTCGTTTTGCAGTAGGTGCCTATGTAAATTTCGCTCGCACTCAGCCATGGCCGATTGCTATTGCATCATCGCTCACGGAACTTTTCGCGCCTGATCTGATGGCGCTGCGTCTCGCGGCTTTCGAAAAACATTATTCCTGGATCGATTCGCGCGGCCTTGATTACTTCCGTCGCAGAGTCACCCAGGCACGACGCGACTCTGATGAGGCGCTCGCCATTACGCTGGATTATTGCAACACGCCGGAGCTCCAGCGCGGGGCGGTGCGCGCACTCGAGTTTAAATGCGATATGCTTTGGTCCATGCTCGATGCGATCCATCACACCTATGGTTCTTCTTAAATGCAAACGCCCATGATCGCTGGCTCCGCCCAGCCAAGGCTACCCCGAGGAGTCCGGTTGCAAGCCGATGCTGCCCCTGGGAAAAGCGTGCTGCTGTTCCCGGAAGGCGTCCTCGAATTAAACGAAACCGCTCGGGAAATTCTTACCCGCTGCGATGGACGAACGGTGGGTGAGATCATCCGGGCGTTGGCGGAAGAATATGAGGTCGATCCTGAAACGCTTGCCGCCGATGTGCGCGAAACTCTCGCGGATTTGCAACAACGTAAGCTGATCGAACTGATATGATCGCCCCGCGTCCATATGCTTTGCTCGCCGAGATTACTTATCGATGCCCACTTCACTGTCCCTACTGTTCGAACCCGACACAGGCGGGAAGCGATCAAGAATTGACGACAAACGAGTGGACCCGCGTAATTCGTGAAGCAGCTGGGCTAGGTGTATTGCAAATCGGTTTTTCTGGAGGCGAACCACTTGTAAGGCGTGATCTGCCCGGCCTGGTTCGCGCGGCGCGCGAAGCGAATCTTTACACCAATCTCATCACCAGCGGCATCGGTCTGGATGACGATCGCGTGGGCGCCTTGCGCGATGCGGGATTGGATTCAATCCAGCTAAGTTTCCAATCGGACAACGCGGATCTCGCTGATGAAATCGCCGGCACTCGCGCGCATCAGCGCAAATTGGATGCTGCTGCGAAAATCCGAGCAGCCGGAATCCCGCTCAGTCTCAATTTTGTCATTCACAGGCGCAATATCGATCGCTTGGCACAACTGATTGCCCTAGCCGAATCGCTTCAAGCCGAGAGAGTCGAGCTCGCCAACGTCCAGTTTTATGGCTGGGCCTTTCTCAATCGCGCGGCTTTGCTCCCAACTCGCGAGCAAGTTGTTCGCGCGCGCGAAATCGCGATAGCAGCCAAGGCGCGGCTTACAGGCAAAATCGACATCTTTTATGTGCTGCCAGATTATTACGAAACACGGCCCAAACCCTGCCTTAATGGCTGGGGCCAGCGTTATCTCACTGTTAATCCAGTGGGCGACGTGCTCCCTTGCCCAACTGCTTCGTCGGCGATTCCAGGTTTGCGTTTTGAAAATATCCGAGCGCGCGCACTCGAATGGGTTTGGCGGGAATCGGAAAGCTTCAATTGCTTCCGGGGAACAGAATGGATGCCGGAGCCGTGTCAGAGTTGTCCACAAAGAGAAATCGATTTTGGCGGATGCCGTTGTCAGGCTGCGTTGTTGACCGGTAACGCAGCGAACACAGACCCGGTCTGCGAACTATCGCCAAATCGGGTAAGCGTGGACGCCGTGTTACACGAGCTCAATTCGTTAGCCTATCACATCCCTAAGTGGACTTATCGCGTCAATCCGAGAGTCCTAGCTCAAGCAAGCTCCGCTGTAGCCGCTCGTCGCTGACCGCGGCAATCCAGTGGGTAATCGCGCACTCAGCCGAGGTCACCGACCTCGGCTACAATCACTTCGCACGAATCACTCATGACTGTTCCTTACGGCGGCGTCGGGCGTGGGTAGGGTGTCGGTCTCTGCCGTGGCGTAGCCCTAGGCGTGGCGGTGGCTGTTGCTGTAACTGTAGGCGTTGGCGTAATCGGCGGCGTAGGCCCACAGGGAGGCGTGGGACCGCCATCAGTGGGAATCGGCTTGCACCATGTAACATTCACCGTGTCAACGCGCCAGCCTTCGCCGGAGCCGCTGTTGTCACTGGCCATCCTCCACCGAAGTATACCAAAGACAGGAGTGTCGATCACGGTCGTGATAAACCCCTGCGAGTTACCGCTCCAAGCCTGACGACCCGCAATCGGACTGCCCCGATCAGTGCTAATCGTCCGATTGTACCCGCCTTGAAGGAAGCTACCGCCGGCGTCAATGATGTCTTGGAATGTATTTCCACCGTCCGTGCTGAGCTCTAGGACGGCACCGTCAAAGCCTAGAGTGGGATCCACGTCCGATGCTTCAAGGTTGAAGTTGTGCCGGAAGCTCACCTCCTCCATGTCTGTGAAAAATTGCCACTCTAGGAGTTTGTCACTAACTACATCCGGATCATCGATAAACGCGGCATTGGGCAGTGTGTCAGCAGGAGGCGCCGGCACGCCGGAACTTGATGTTACCCAGAGCGGTGGCGGCCCCTGAGCGTTCGTCGCAGTCCAGTCAGGAGGCAATGCTGGCGGGATCACGTCGTCGAAGTCCCTTCCGGACACCACCGGTAGGTAACAAGGCGGACACGAAACAGTTGGCACTGCCGGCGCGCCGACGGCGGCAGAAATGTCGCCTTGATCAAAGCCATCGTCCCTGAGAGCGCTCGGGTCCAATCCACCTGCGCGTTGGGCAATCGCCCGCGAGGAGCTGATTGCCCCTAACATAGCTACCACAGCCGCAAAGAAAAGGACTAGGTAAAAGACATACTTCAATCGCCCCGTTGTCAACATGCGCTTTAGATTTGTGGTCATAGAGTGACTCCTCCCATTATCACGGCGGATTCGGGCGAAGCATCGGGGTCGGACGTGGTCGCGGTGTTACTCTGGGAGTTGGGCAGGGTTCCAGCTGGTAAGTCCGAAGCGTGTTCTGTGGCGCGGGAACGCTGCAGAAATCCTGCGTGAAAAACTCAGGAGGCCCTTGTACACCCCCTACGGCAGGAGTGAACGGTTTCTTCTCGCTGTGACCATAGATCACATCGAAGCGCTGGTTCGGATCGTTCTCATACAACCGGACTTCGAAGTTGCCGGTCTGGACGCTGTCCTTACGATCGATGACGTGCCATTCGATGTTAAACACACGGTTCGGGGCAGTGCCTGAAATTGATGTAAAGATACCGCACCCATTTGCCCAGGTGGAGCAACCTTCCGGATATGTGAGCGTACCCCACTCGTACCACAGCGCGAAAATAGTGAAGTCATAGGCACAGTTAAAGGGCGATGCAGGGAGGCACCTCTCTGTGTACCCATCCGGTTCATTGTCGCATACAAACGCAAGGCGCCCACTCGAGGTCACGTTTACGGTGTTAAAGGTCTGGTCATACAACACGAATGGGAATGGCAACGTAATTGGTGTGCTGCACCAGATGCAGTGATTGCCCGTGTCCGCGGTTCCCGGCACGATCGTACCGGCGCCTTCGGTTATCGTGTATTGTGGACAACTTGCTCTTGGAGCGGGCGTAGGGGTAGGCGTAGCCGTGGGGCTGGCCGTTGGGCTCGGGCACGGTGTACCCATCCCTACGCACCAGGTCATATAGAGGCTGTCGACGCGCCAACCCTCATTGCCGCCACTCGTGTCACTCGCCATCCGCCAGCGAAGCCTCCCCTGTTTCTGGATCGTGGGGACGTTCACCACGGTTGTAATGAAGCCGTTGGAATTGCCGCTCCACGCCTGACGACCGGCTATGGGACTGCCGCGGTCAGCGGCAATTGTGCGGTTATACCCGCCCATCACAAAGCTGCCACCAACAGCGAGGATGTCTTCGAATGTATTTCCACCGTCAGTGCTGAGCTCCAGTACGCCACCGTCGAAGCCGAGGTTAGGGTCTGAATTGGAGGCTTCGAGATTGAAGTTGTGTCGAAATGTCAATCGAACGCAGCAGTCCTCGAAAAATTTAAGGAACCATCCGTCCAATCGTTTATCGCTAACCACGGCCGGGTCATCGATGAAGAGCGCATTGGGAGCTGTATCGGCTGGCGGCATCGGCAGCCCGGAATCGGATGTGACCCAGAGCGGTGGCGGTCCGAGTGCATTTGTTGCCAGCCAATCGGGCGGCAAAGCGGGCGGCGTTAACCAATCAAAGTTTTCGCTTGCGGTCTGTGGGAACCAGCAACCTGGACACGGCAGCGGAGTTGGTGTTGGGCCACGAGGGCCAGGGACATCCACTCGGTTCCAATGACCATCTTCAGGAAAAGTCGATTCGCCTCCGCGTTGGCCGATCGCGCGCGACGAGCTAATCGCGCCTAACAGAGCTACCACAGCCGCTAGTAGAAGGAGTGGCCAAAAGATAAGTCGTAATCGCTTCGGTGTCACTATGCGCTTTGGATTAGTCATCTAAAGCCAGCGTTTTACCAGGGAGCACGCTAGGCTGTCAACGTTCTGTGTCTCCCGTTGATTCAGTGCCCGCAGGTGAAACGGCATTTTCTTCAACGTCTGGGTCCTGTAGTCGTCCACCTTAGGCGGATGCCCAGCTGAGGTAAGCGAATATTACCGCGCCGAGGCAACTTCGTTCGGCACTTGGCGGACTTTTCGAGTGCGTGGGAAGTCCCGAATCGCCATTCGCGAATCACTACGGTCGAGGCGGCGGACTCGGACGCGGTCGCCGCGTCGGGCGCGGCCTCGGTGTTACCCTAGGAGTAGCCGTTGGAGTCCCACTTGGCGAGGGACTAGGCGTCGCCGTAGGCGTAGCAGTCGGTGTGGGAGTAACACTTGGATTTGGAGTCGGAGTAGGTGTTGCTGTCGGGGTAGATGTTGCCGTAGGTGTAGGTGTAGGTGTTCCTCCGGGTACGTCGAACTTATAAACTCTGTTGTCATTCGCGACGTAAATGCTTCCGCGAGCTACCATGCCGCTGTTCCATTTCCGCGTGCCAGTCATCAGCTCATTCGGGCCGCCGCCTGCGTAAATCTCCGCACCCGTATCGCCATTGTAACCGTGCAATCGTTGATCGCCCTGAACTGCCCAGACAATTGCATTGTTGGTTCCATCGGTCGTCGTAACCGAAGGTGAAGTTTGCCCAGTCTGATTCGTGCTCCAAGCAAACAAAATCGCCGGCGGAGTTGCAGCGGTAACTTTGTAAGCCATGATGGAGCCGCTCCCGGAGCGAAAAACAAAATATGTTCCCTGGTTGGTAGTGTAAGTGGCAGATGACTGGCCTCTCACTGAACCTCCAACGCTGGTCTGGGCCACTGGTGAAATGATGCCGCCCAGATTATCGCGGTTAAGCAAATAAGCATTGCCATCCTTGCCCAACGCCAGCACCAGCTGCGAAGGGTTCGCGCCCGGGACATCGACGAGAATCGCGCTGCAACCGCCCAGATCGGTATCGCCTTGATCGAGCGAGAACCAATTGGTAGGCGCCCAGTAGTCCGTGGGCTGGCCGCTAAAGATAGGCCCGGCTTGCAAACGAATTATGGCTTCGCCACCCATCCAGTTGCCGCCGGTGTTAAAAGTGTTTCCGGTAATCACAAACATGTTAGTGCCATCGCTGGCAACGCCACTGTGTCCCCAGATTCCACCACCAACAGCTTCCGTTGCCCAAGCCATAACACTCGTCGGGTCCTTGATCTGAATGCCGACTACCCAACCGTGATAAGCACCGCAGTCGCCGAAATGACCGGAAAAAGGGACATAGACAATGCCGCCCACTACAGCCAGCGCACCTCGCTCGTTCTCCACAGAGGAAAGAAACTGCGTGCCCTGATAGTTAACGGTCGCATTTAGATCGACTGGCCAGCCGGGATTTGTTACGCCTGTATCCACGTTCAACGAGAAAACGAAATGCTTCTTTGTGGCACCATCTATCATCGCAGTGAAGAAGAGCGATCGCGAAGCGAGATCGACCACGGGTGTTCCAATAATGCCAAATGGACTGATGTTGCCGCATGGAAGACCCGAAGTTACCGCCGGACCAATGTCGGTGCGCGACCAAATCGGGATGCCGGTATCGGCATGAAGCGCATAAACATTATTCGATGCGGTCGCGACGATGATCATCGGACCATTGGGGCCGCCCTCGATGTAAAGCGACTGGGCGTGAACATTGCCCACGATTGTCCCATTAAAGTTCAAGTCGCGCGTCAGATTGGCCGCGTTGCCTGGCGTGAACGCGGCATCGATATAGAGGCCGTCCCGGGAAAGATTATTGTTCTTTTGGGTGACGTTGACCTGCGCACCTACGGGAAGGAACGCAGTCCACAAAAGAGCAACGATGAGTGATGAAGAGGAAATTAGAGGTTTCATAGATCCGCGGTGAAAATACCGCGCCTCCCTTTAACACCGCGCGCCGCGTTCCTGTCAAGCATTGCGGCAAGCCAATTTGTGCGCCGGAAAGTAACATTGTTGTTAACCTCTTAGCGAGTCCTGATTTTCTGCGTCAAAGAACGTTGTAGGGCAGGCGCTCCGCCTGCCAGTCTTTACACGTTCCAATTCACATCATTTTCCCGGGCAAGCGATGCGCTTGCCCTACAACGCGTGAGCTTGCCTTGTTATCAGACCGGCTGAGGCTGTGCACATGAGCAGAAGCGGGAGTGCGCTGTAGAGGTGGCCGTGTTGGCTGCGACGGCTTAGATTCAGCAGGCGGCACGCCTGCCGCTACAGACCTATTAGCCGGATTCTTTGGCGGGCTTTTTCTCGGACGTCTTAGGCTGATCAGGCGAAGGACTTTTTGCGGGTTCCTTCGGCGTGGCGGATTTTTCTCCGCCCGTCGAGCTGGCAGGAGATTCCTTTTTGGCCGCCTCTTTGTAGGAATCGCTTCGATAATCGGTGATGTAAAACCCCGACCCTTTGAAGATCAGACCTGCGCCGGTACCGAGCAGGCGCTTCACCTTCCCATGTCCCCACTTTGGCAATCGACAAAGCTCTTTCGGGCATGCACGAAACGGTTCATCACGCATCGACTGGAACGCGTCGAAGTTCTGGCCACACTTTTCGCAAGAATACTCGTATGTTGGCATCAGGAATCGGTGGGAAGTCTGCCTTAAACAGTCTGGAATTCAACCCTGCGGCGTGCGATTCCTAACCACGAATGGACACTAATAAACACGAATTTATGGGAAGACTTAGAAACAGCTTTCCCTATTCGTGTCCATTCGTGTTTATTAGTGGTTAACTATGACATATGGCGTGAACGAGATCGCGGGGCTATTTCCCAGCTTAATGGAAATCAAGGATGAATCATTGCGGGACAAGGTCGCAGCAGTGTGGAACGAAGCCATTACCACAGGCTGTGGCGGGAAAGGCTGGACCTTTGACGAATTGCGCGCAGTCAAGTTCACGCTGCTGGCCGGCGACATCAACATGACCTTTGTCGAACATCTCAACTCCTGCGCACGCCAATGCATCGCCATCGCGGACGTACTAGAGAGCTCCTTCCGGTGCGGCATTCCAATCCAGCGCGATTATCTCATCGCCGGTGCGCTGCTGGCGGATGTGGGCAAACCGCTCGAGTACGACAAGGACTCCTCGGGCAAAGTCGTTCAGGGAAAATTTGGGCAGCAATTACGTCATCCATTCAGTGGAGTTGCGCTGGCCCACAAGCACGGCATTCCCGGAGAAATCCTGCACATTATCGCCACGCACAGTCATGAAGGCGACAAGGTGGAGCGCTCGATCGAATCGATCATTTTCCATCACGCCGACTTCGTTGACTTCGATATCGCCAAAGTTCTGGGCAAGCGCGCCGCCCAGAAATGAAAACCGTAGCCGGGATCCGCGATCTCGGCGGACCCGGCATCATCGATGCCCGCTACAGCAGCACTGGACGTGCGAACTCGAGCTAGATAATTTATTAACGAGATCGAGTCAGTCTGAAACGTATGGGTGTTACTCTTGTTGAAAAAATTGCCGCGAGACATGCTGATGGACTCGCGCCCGGCACGGTAGTTCGCAGTGGTGATTTCATCTCCATTCGCCCGCGTCACGTGATGACGCATGACAACACCGGCGCGGTAATCCCAAAATTCAAGCAGATCGGGGCGACTAGCGTCGCAG
>JBKPLM010000257.1:0-11007 GCA_046731655.1 Verrucomicrobiota bacterium
TGGCATTAATGGCGAAGGTGGCGCGGGCGGTGCAGTACGCGCACGGGCAAGGGATCCTGCATCGGGATCTGAAGCCTGGGAACGTTTTGCTGGATGGGCGGGGTGAACCCCTGGTGAGCGATTTCGGTCTGGCCAAATGGCTGGATACGACGAGTCACCTGACGCAGACGCTCACCATTTTTGGCACGCCCGGTTATATCGCACCGGAGCAGGTAAACGGATCGGCAGGCAAACTTGGTCCGACATCGGATGTTTACAGTTTGGGTGCGATTTTGTTCGATTTGCTGACGGGTCGTCCGCCATTTTTGGGTGAGCACGCACTTAAGGTGATCCAGCAAGCGAGCGAGAAGCCGGCGCCGAAGCTGCGCACACTGGTGCCAGGGCTGGATCGAGACCTGGAAACGATCTGCTCGAAATGTTTGGAGCGCGAACCAGGTGCGCGTTATCGCTCTGCTGGCGCTCTTGCCGAAGATCTCGAACGCTGGCTGGAAGGCCGGCACATCGTCGCGCGTCCGGTTTCGCCGCCTGCGCGGGTCTGGCGTTGGACACGGCGGAATCCAGTCGTTGCAGGAATGGCAGCGCTTCTACTGGCGCTGGGATCGACAATTGGTGTGATGATTTGGAACGGCGAGATGGCAGGCCCATCAGCGGCAAGTGGTATCGCGGTTCTGCCTTTCGAAAGTCTAAGTCCAGATAAAGAAAACTCGTTTTTCGCCGATGGCGTCTACGACGGTGTTTCGACCAAGCTGGCGAAAGTGGCCAACCTAAAAGTGATCAGCCACAACAGCGTGGCAAAATATCGCGGTGCGCGGAATACACAGGAAATTGGTCGTGCCTTGAACATAGCGTACGTGCTCGAAGGAAGCGTGCGCAGGGAGGCAGGCAGGATCCATTTGAATGCCCAGTTGATCGATACACGCACGGACACCCACGTGTGGGCGCAAGAATACGATCGGAATTTAACTGATGTATTCGCACTCCAAAGCGAGATCGCGCAAGAAGTCGCGGACCAGCTTGGGACCGAAGTCTCAGTTGCCGAGAAGGTCGCAATTCAAGAGCCACCAACAACTGATCTTGTTGCCTATGACGCCTACCTGCGAGCCAAAGACTTGGTAAATGGGATTGCGTTTAGCACAAGGGCAAAAGAAGATCTGATGCAGGCGGTACAACTGCTCGATCAGGCCGTCGCGCGCGATCCGTTGTTCTTTTTAGCCTATGGCGAGCTCGCCGGCGCACATGACCGAATTTATTTCCTTGGTTTCGATCACACGGTTGCGCGCCTAAAATTATCCGAAATGGCCATCCAATCGGTTCGCCGTCTGCGCCCGGAGTCTGGAGAAACACATTTGACCCTCGCTCAACATTCTTACTGGGCCTATGCGGATTATGATCGGGCACAGAGTGAGCTGGTTATCGCCGGACGTACCTTGCCTAACGAATCGCGAATTCCTCTTCTGTCTGGCTACATCGACCGGCGGCAGGGTCATTGGGAAAAATCGCTTGAGGAAATGAAGCGGGCATTGGATTTGGACCCACGGAATTTTTCGATACTTCAGCAAATCTCGCTTACCTATGAAGCTTTGCGCCGCTACAAAGAAATGGCTGCGACTTTGGATGGCGCCTTGGCGATATCTCCTAAAGATGTTCCCAGCCGGGTGCGGCGCGCCTGGGTTGATTTGGAGTCGCGCGCAGACCCTAAACCGATGCATGCGACAATTGAGACGATCCTGGCCGAGGATCCGAACGCCGCGCCTATTCTGGTTAACCAATGGCTCGATCTTGCTCTTTGGGAGCGCGATCCCGCCGCAGCCGAACGCGCTCTCGCCGAGATGCCGGCTGATGGTGGCGGATGCTACGCCGAAAACATTCCATTCCCTAACAGTTGGTGTGAGGGTCTCGCCGCCCGATTCCGCGGCGATGAGCCGGCCGCCCGAACCAGATTTAGCAACGCGCGGAAAGAACTAGAGCAAACGGTGCGCAGCCAACCCGATTATGCACCGGCCCTCTGCGCTCTCGGTGTGGTTGATGCTGCTCTTGGAAACAAAGAGGATGCCATTCGTGGGGGCCTGCGCGCTGTCGAGCTGATGCCTGTCAGCAAAAGCGCCGTCGAGGGCGCAATGTTAGTCCAATACCTGGCGGCCATTTATGCGTGGACGGGCGACAAGGATCGCGCAATCGATCGATTGATGGAAGCAGCGAAGCTGCCTGGCGGAGTTATCAGCTACGGCGATTTGCGTCTCAATCCGTTTTGGGACTCACTGCGAGGCGACCCGCGTTTTGAAGCGATCGTCGCTTCGCTGGCGCCAAAATAGTTCTCTTTCTCTTAAACAGAAGGAGACGAAGGCAAGGAAGTGTTTCCAAAAAGGAAACTATTACGTTCTCTAAAGACTTGCCGGGATAACTGTTCCTTTCTTTTATTTGGATCTCTCTGTGCGGCGACGCGTGGGGGTCAAGTAATCATCGTTTCGCAGGCTCCAACATGCCCGTTAATTGAAACGAGTAAATGGAGAGCCGAGTTCGGCGAGCCCCGCACCAAGGCGTGCTCTCAGCGGACACCTACTCGCCAACGCTTTCGAAGTTCGTTAGGCGACAGCCGGGCTCAGCTCTCGATATCTTAGCTTTTGCCTGAGCCTTGATCCCGTGCTACCCACGGAATCCGGCACGCCGAGGCTCGTCAGAGCCGGGCCCGCGGTTCTCTTGGATTTCCGGAACTTCGCTTGGTTTTTCCCGGAGAACTACCAAATCACTCATGCATAAATTCACAGGTCGTATATCAAAAGTCAGAGGCATGAATTTCGGACGGAAACGTCGGGAAGGCCTCAGAGATCTTTAAAACGCGCGGCAACTTGACCCACCCTTTCTCAAATGCCACTATAAAGTTTTTTTGATTTTCTAGTTGACACATATTAACATCGCCTGTAAAGCCCCGCCTATGAAAAAGCTCCAAGCTCAAATCACCAAACGCTTGGCCGCGGCAATGCTCGTAACTCTGACTGTTATTGGTCTAAGTGCCCTTGCAATGCATGCGCCCACTCAGAATCAAAACTCGCTGGCACGTTCCCTGACGAGTATTCAAACTGATAACGCGACACTGTTTTATGCAGACAACAGGCAGGATCGATGTCATTTCGTGGAGATGGTCCTGCCCGGAACTGCCGAGAGTAAGGCCGCGACTGAAAACCTGAAGTTAGTTGTAGCGACACTCTAAGTCTGTTTCCTCAGCTAACGAATTAATGGGCCAGTCCCGAAGCTTTTCGGGGCTGGCGATGTTACGTACTGGCGCCGGTACGCGCTAGTGCACCTAGGAACCACAAGCGGCAGCGTGGCTCTGCCGCCTCTTCAAGCCTAATGGTGTTCACACAATCTGTTACCGGTCGTTTCCGCGACCGGCTAACCTCTGATGGAACTGTGAGCTTGCCCGTGAATCCACGGGAACCAACCACTGATAATCAGGACAAAGGAGAGGCTATTTGGTGATCCGTCGTCGTTGATCGTTGGCCATGCCTCCGAGCGTCCTCCATTCGCGTAATTCGCTGGATGAAAAATAATCGCCGAAGAAGCGAACTGTGGTTAGCCTCTTGAGACGTGATTTCGAAGCGCATCTACGCGGCCTGGTTCGTCGTGCATTTTTTCCTCATAACGGCAGTTGGCTTGGCCGGGGTATTCTCGCTGGTCGCGGAGGGCACGACCATGTTGCCATCAGGGCTAGACAAGTACGCGCGCAAGGCCGAACTGGTTGCGGCGTTTGTCCTGGGAAAGGAAGCCGCTGCATCAAGTTCGGTGCGGCAGGGTATCGCCACTTATTTGCATTCTGCCGGTATCCAGGCTGGATATACTTTTTTTGCGCCGAATATTCCGGGTTACCACAAGTTAACGTTCGAGCTTTATTACGAAGACGGCCGGGTAGAATATGCGTCGCCGCACGTGAGCGGGAACGCAGCGGCTCTACGTTTGGACAGTCTGTTGGATCGACTGCCCGACCAGCGTTACGAGCCGATACGGGAAGTAGTCGTCAAGATGCTCGCGTTGTCTGTATGGCGAGAGCGTCCTGATGTGAAGAAAATTCGAGCCACTTTTGGGGCCGTTAGCCCGCCTGACATCAGTGACTATGAGCATGGAAAAGGCGAATCGTTCCAGCCCATGTTCAGCTACGATTTCAGCTTGCGTGAGCAACAGAAGCGGTAGAGGAACCGCGGACCGCGCGGATGGTAATGATAGCAAGCGGAGCAAGGTCGTCATTCCTTCACGCCACCCATTATTTGTCGCGCAGCCAGTGAATCATCTTCTCATCCGTGCTATCGATGCAGTCTGTGCTTAAATCACTCGCCTCGAAAGCGCACCTTGCAAAAAGATTGCCGCGACGATGGTGGGAAGATTTTTCAGGCTTTCTGTTCACCCCAGAAACAGACGAGTGGCTCGCGGCTTTGCGTATCGGGTTGGGGCTGCAAGTAACTGTTTATGCGCTATTCCTAAGGAGTGACTGGCACTACTTGTTCGCCAGCACCGGGAAAGGCCTTGTGAGCCGTCAACTTGGAGAGGCCATTACATCTTTCGACAGTCCGCTTATTCCGAAGCTTGGCTGGCTTGTTGCGCTCGGCAGCCATGCCCATATCGGCGAAGACGCAGTGCTTTCCATTGCCTGGGTATGCTTGCTTTGTATGGGGCTTCTCTTATTACTGGGACTATTCTGCCGCCCGGCCGCAATTGTCGCGTGGTTTATTCACCTCTGTGCAGCTGAGAGCGGCGGGCTATTCGCATACGGGGCCGATAACTTCATGACCACCGGCCTCTTTTATTTGATGTTATCGCCGTTGCCAGATCGATACTCACTCGATCACCGGCTGCTGAGAGTAGAACTCGGAGATCCATACTTTTTAGGTTTTTGGCGGCGCGTTTTACAGGTGCAGATGTGCTTCGTTTACTTTATCGGCGGCTTGGCAAAATGTCTGGGCAGTGGTTGGTGGAACGGCTCCAATCTCTGGCGATCGCTGACCCGCCCGCCTTTCAACCTTATCTCTCCAGACATTCTTGTCCGATTCAAATACGCGCTACCGATCCTCGGAATTTCGATCTGTCTAATCGAACTCGGTTATCCATTTTTCATTTGGAAAAGGAAAACCCGCTTCTTTTGGTTGGTTTGTATCTTGGCAATGCACGCGGCGATCGGGTTGGCAATGGGACTGTACCTATTCGCTCTCGTTATGATCGTCTTGAATCTTGCCGCCTTCGGTATCGGAATAAGCAGAGGGCGAGCTGTCTCTACCGAGATTGCGGCCGGCGGAAACGCAGGCCAACGTACAAGTATTTCAGGGCGATCAGCCTTCGGTGCTTCGCCGCTTCGCGGTTAAGCTCAGCCGACGCGAAAGCGCACGTCGCGAATCGTCCTGCCGCCAAAGCGCTGTTTTAGTTTTCGCAAAATCTCGGACTTAGAAATTTGTTCGAGCTCGTAGTGCAAAGCTGGCTGAAGCACGCGAACATAGAGAACGCCTTCGCGCAATGCTACGGGAGCCGAGTGGGTACCGATGAATTCGCCAACGATTTTTCCCCACGCGTCAATTATTTCTGTCTCATGCAGACGCTCGCGTAGCCCGAGGCGCTGCATCAATTTTGGAACCAGCTCCGCCGGTGACTGCCAGCGGTCGACTCGGATTTTCCTTTCAGGTAGACCGCGCCATTCGGCGATCACGGCGGCGCGAAGCGAGGGGGTCATGGGTATGTGAAAAAGTTAAAAAGTTACAAAAGTTACGCCGTTGAATCGTTGAAACATCAAACTGCGGCATAGAGCAACATGTGTCGATTGTGCCGTTGTAACGATGTAACCATTTTAACCATTTAACTTGAGGCGAAGCATCAATACTTCCGCCGCATGTGACTTGGCAGAATATTCAGCTCAGTGCGGTATTTCGCCACCGTGCGTCGCGCGATCGGGATGCCGCGCTCACTCAGAATCTCAACGATCTCGTTGTCACTCAACGGTTGATTGCCATCCTCACGTTTTACCAGCTCGAGGATAGCTTCTTTCACGCTGGTGTTGCTCAACGATTCGCCGGTAGCAGTCTGGTAGCCGGGCGTAAAAAAGTATTTCATCTCGAAAACACCCTGGGGCGTGGCCATGTACTTTCCCGATACGGCGCGACTGACCGTCGTCTCATGCACGCCGACCGCGTCGGCGACTTCTGCCATGGTCATCGGCTTCAGATGCGATGGTCCATGTTCGAGAAAATCGCGCTGCCTTGAAACGATCTGATTCGCGATGTTGGAAATTGTTTGCTGGCGCTGATGGATGGAGCGGATCAGGAATTTCCCGCTTCGGATCTTGTCGCGAATATAATCTTTGACGTCACCGCTCTGGGTGTTGCCCGACGCAATGATATCCTTGTATAAATTACTGATCCGCAAATGCGGAATCTGCTCGTCATTCAGCGTGATTTGGTACTCGCCATCCGCCTTTTCCACCGTCACATCCGGCAGCACATAGTTTTGCGGAGCAGCAGCAAAGACCTGGCCGGGACGCGGATTCAGCCGTCCAATGTTGTCGGCCGACTTTTGCACGTCCTCCACACTGATCCCTATCCGACGCGCAATTTCGGGAAAGCGCCGCCTGCCCAAATCCTCCATGTGTTCGGACACGATTTTGTACTCCAGGCTGTTTTCTTTTCCTTCTCGCTTTAGTTGAATGAGCAAACACTCGCGCAAATCGCGTGCCCCAACTCCCGGCGGATGAAACCCCTGGATCAAGGCCACCATTTTCTCGAAATCTTCCTCGGGTATTCCCGAATTCAGCGCCATTTCTTCCGGTGTACTTTGGAGAAATCCGTTGTCATCGATGTTGCCAACTATTAGCTCCGCAGTTTTGCGGTCGCCGGCGTTGAGGGCGGTCTGATTCAGTTGCCCCAGCAGATTTTGCTGAAGCGTTTCCTCCACGGCAATGGAATCGAAAAAGAATTGGCGCTTGTCTTTCGCTTCCCGTGAACTCCGAAAGCTGTCCGTGCCGGAGATGGCCGATTGTGCCATGTAATCGCGCCATTCCTCATCCAGGCTCGCGAGCTTCTCGAATTCGTTTTTGAAATTATCGTCAACGGAAGGCTCGCCTTCGCCACGCTCATCGGCGCCGGACTCATCCGACAATTCCTCGAGCACGGGATTTGTTTCCATCTCCTGCTGAACGAGGTTGCGCAGCTCAAGTAGCGGCGTCTGAAGCACGAGAAGGCTCTGCTGGAGTTGAGGCGAGAGAACCTGCTGCAGCGCAAGATTCTGCGACTGCTGTATTCCCGGTCCGGCCATACGCCGAGTTTACCGGCGTAGCAGAGGGCGAGCAAGCGATCGCTTCGCCACGTTAAATCGTTAAATCGTTAAATCGTTAAAACGTGAAAAAGGCGGCCGGGGCCTCGTTCTAACGATGTAACGTTTTTAACGAATCACGTCATTGATTCGTGGTTCGTCATTCCCCGATGCTCTGCATCTTTCCATTAACCATCATCCAATGAATCTCACCATCGAACTCCACGATTTCCGCGAAGAGGTCACCGCCTTCACTGCAGGGAACGGCTATGAGATCGGCTCGAAATCCGGGCCGAATCCGGCCAAGCGCGTTCTGCTGACGTAGCGCTGACGCTGCATTCACAGTTACCGTCTCGAAAATCCTGTCTGGTGAGATCGCCGGCTCATTGCGCTGAAACGCGCGCATCTCTGCAAACAAGCTCAAACTCTCATTGCTGGCGAGGCTGTCAGTGCCCAGGCACACATTGATTCCGATTGCGTGCAGCCGTTCGAAAGGAAATCGACTGTGATCAAAGTAATCGTGACTTCGAGGTGAGTGCACGACATGAAATTTCGTCTTCATTTTTTTCAGCAACTCGAAGTCGCTTTCAGTCAATTCATTCAGGTGCGCCACAAGCCAGTTGTTTTCATTCTGAGTCCCAAAAAGTCTCTTAGTCGACGGATCTGTAACTCTTATAAAACACTCAAGGGGTGTCCCGTGCCCGCAGTCGCCCATGTCGCGTCCAATACTTTTCATAAATTCGTAAAGCGGACCTGACGCATCGCGAAACATTTCCATTTCTTCTCGCGATTCCGCCAGATGCGTTGTGAGCAGAATATTCGGACCGGCTTCCTCACAGCGTTGATACAACTTTTTGGATGCCGTAAACAGTGCATGCGGCGCCAATCCGTAGTTTTGCGAAGCCTTGAGTGATTCGATTACAGAATCGACAAGTTCACTTGTTCGGTCGGGTGAACGCGCATCGATTAATTCCGCAAACCACCACGTCCGAATTGGCGGATCCGGAAGCTGCCGGATCAATTCTGGAAATGCAGTCAGGTTCGCGATGGATGTCGTGCCGAATTGTTTTGTCTCTGCGAACCCTTCATTGATCGAGGCGGCGTAATCCTGTGGCGAAAGTTTCGATTTTTCCAAGTTGATGGCCCGAATCCAATCGGTGAACGATTTTTGGCGAGGAATTTTCCCGCGCAAGCATGTGTAATCGAGGTGACAATGCGCGTTGATCAGACCTGGCAAGAGAACCTGTTCGCCAAGATCAATAATCTCGTGGCCCGAATATCGTGCGGAGACTTCGGGAAATTTCCCAACATCGACAACGCAGCCAGCGGGGGCCGAGCGACGTAGACGGGCAGCCCGGGAGGGTGATGAGCCGGAAGGTGAGTCATCAATTCGATCTCGGGAAATTGCGACCGCGCCATTCTGGATAGGCGCTCCATCCATCGTCACGACGGTGTGGGCGCGAACGATCATTCTCCTTTTACAACTTTCCGGCATGCGCCCACCAAGAGATTGCACGGCTCATGGCAAAGCAGCGGAACTGTTGCCGGGTTCGATGTTGTAGCCGGGGTCGCCCACCCCTGCCACAGCGCTTGATCAAATCCCGGATCAAACTTTTGTGTTGGCAGCTTTGTTGACGCAATCGAGCCGCTTTGATCGCGCTTCCACAAGATTGTCCGCAAACAACCGCCATTGGACCGGCAAAAGTCCGCGACCAGATCATCAATCTGCGCATCCGAAATTTTGGCAGCTATATGATACATCCCCGATTGCCGTTCTAACGTTTCGCGCAGCGGTGTAGTGCGCAGGCGGTTTGCCTTCCAGGCAATGAAGACGGCCAGTCTGCCTGGATAAAAATGATCGAGTGCGCGTTTCAATTCTTCTTCTGTTCCGAGCTCCATGCGCCACCCATGACGCAAGTTCGGCGCCGTTTTTAGGGGGCGGTAATTGCCGGCGTCGTCATACTTCGCGATCTCGATTGCGTCTTCCGGGTTTCGAAACGTGTCTGAAGGAATGGGGGCGCCATCGTCGCGATGGCAAAGAATAAAATCGTTGCCGGTTTTTCGGATCAAGATTTGCCCGAAACAAAAAGGAACAGTTTCGAGGACCTGCTCGACGGAATGTTCCATCGGTTGGGCGCGACAACCGGGCACGCCGTGCTAGTGCAAACAATGCGCAATCAAACCGCCGGCACGCTCCAGAAATTCCCGATCCTCTTCGCCAAACGCATTCAACTTGTCGCTCTCCACATCCAACATGCCAAGGATGCGGTGATGGTCGTTGTTCCGCATCGGAACAACGATCTCCGAGCGCGTCGTATGAAACGCAGGCAGATGCCGCGGATCTTTGTCCACGTCGCCGACGATGATCGGCTTGCCCGAGTCCAACGCGGCGCCGCAAAGTCCCTGAGTAATAGGAAAACGCGGGTACGTCGGCGGCTCATCGCCTGTGCCCGCGAGAATCACGAATTCATCTTTGACGATTTTGTAAACTGCTAACCATCGATAGTTACGCGCCGTGCGAATCATCTCCACCAGTTGTTTCATTCGTTTTCGGGTGCAGCCACCCGCCAGCGCAAACGCCCCGATCTCTTGAAGCTTTTTGCACGTGGTTTCCTTCATTTGCGGGAAAGCAATCTCGCGCAAAACAAACCAAGCGCGAGCACGATTTCAACTTTTTGCGTTCAACGCCTGCTCGATAACGATATCGGCAAAACCGGGATCGGTTCCGATGGAGGGCGCGTAGAATAGGAAACGATCGTCAATCTTGTACGGATTGCCCTCAAAGATTTCACGGCGCGATCCTGTGGTCGGGGGCGATGACCCCGGCCGGCCGCGGTCATCGCTCGCGGCTACAACAATGCCGATCAATCGCGGTATGTCCTCGTAACTGTGAAGTCCGTCTGAAATAAAGAACGGAACGACGACCACGTTCATAGTCTTCGTCAATTTCCGCCAATCGGAGACCAGCGGGGGCTCTTCCATGTAAACGTTCAGGACTTCCGCGAATTTTCTGAGCCTACGAATTTTTTCTGCTTCGCGTTTTGCTGCAACGGCGCTGTTCTCATTCAAATCCGTTCCATGTGCGACGATCAGAAGGCTAGTCTCAGCAGGATCGACGCCGGGTGCAACTTCGCGTGCGCGCCTGAGGAGCAATTCCGTCATCGCGGAATGATTTCCAACCGGCTCGCAATATTTCCAGATCTGGCCATTGGATCGTTTTGTGGTCTGACCGTTCAGCTCAAGCTCACGCGGGATCACCGTCTGGGTGAAGTAGCCTTCGCTGATGAAATTCGGCACGACGCAAACATGAGGGATAACTTCCGGATCAAACAAAAAGAGTGCATCCCGCAGACTGGGTTCTTCCTTCCAGAACGCGCATTCCACTTGCGCAAAAATTTTCCGACGCCGAATTTCCGCCGCGTGAGCCAGCGTCGGCGCGCTCGAGTCAGGATTCACGGTTGAGCCATGAGCGACGATCAACAGCGCGGCGTTTTTTCTAATGTCCATCCGCGAGAAACGTCGAACGCCCAACGCTAAACGTCCAACCCTCAATTGGGCGCAGACGTCCGCACTTGAAATTGAACGCGAGGCTGGATCGACCAGAAACCTCATCGAGGTGGTCGTTAAAATCTTTTCTTTAGCTGGACCAGAACCGGCCTTTGATCGTGGCAAGCGATTCGTCGTAGCCATTCTCCCCGCTGCCGGCGACAAAGGGCGGGTCTTCAT
>JBKPLM010000258.1:0-25646 GCA_046731655.1 Verrucomicrobiota bacterium
ATCCACACCCGGTCATTGTGCGATTGAGCGATTTTAAGACGAACGAATACGCGGCGCTCATCGGCGGCGAGTCATTCGAGGAGCCTGAGCATAATCCGATGCTTGGGCTCCGAGGCGCGTCCCGTTATTATCACGAAAGATTTCGGGACGCATTTCGCCTCGAATGCGAAGCGATCAAACGCGTGCGCAACGAAACAGGACTAAAAAACGTGATCGTGATGGTGCCGTTCTGCCGGACGCTCGATGAAGCTGACAAGGTCCTGCACCTGCTTGCCAACAACGGTTTGGTGCGCGGCCGCGGCGGACTGGAGATTTACATGATGTGTGAGATCCCCTCGAACGTGGTGCTCGCGGAGAACTTCGCCGAACGTTTTGACGGCTTTTCCATCGGTAGTAACGATCTCACGCAGCTTGTGCTCGGCGTCGATCGTGATTCAGCCGAACTCGCCGAACTGTTCGACGAACGTAATGATGCCGTGAAAAGCGTGATTCGCCACGTCATTCGCGCCGCGCACAAAAAAGACTGCAAAGTGGGCATCTGCGGCGAAGCGCCCAGCAATTATCCGGAGATCGCCGCTTTTCTCGTCAAGTGCGGCATCGACTCCATCTCCATCAATCCAGATCGCTTTGTTGAGACGAAAAAAATCGTAGCCAAAGCGGAGCGAAAGTAACCAGTGGCCGGCGATTCAGTTGAAAGGTTCATTAGACTGTTAAAGAAATCGCCGAGCGGCGCCGTCTTTAATCCGTGGTGGCAGGTTGATAAGCAAAACGACGCCGGCCGCAACGCGCCTGCAATCCGAAGAAAACAGTTAGCCGCTTATCTTCAAAAACGACTCGGGAAAGCAAAACTTGCAATAATCGGCGAAGCGCTCGGATATCGTGGAGGCCATTTCAGCGGAATCCCCATGACCTCCGAGCGAATCTTGCTGGGAAAAAAGAAAGACCACGGCATTGAGCCGCAGCAAGTTTTTTCGAGTATCAAGGCAAGGCGAACAAGCAAGCGTGAACAATGCTCGGATGGTTTTTCCGAGCCCACAGCAACTATTGTCTGGAGCACGCTGCTGAAGTTTGACCTAAAGCCGGAGCAATTCGTGCTATGGAATGCGTTTCCTTGGCACTCATTTGATCCGCGTCGCGGCATGTTGAGCAATCGGACGCCCAACAACTCTGAGCGATCCGCCGGTCTATCGGTACTCAAGGCTTTTCTCGATCTCTTTCCACACGACGAAGTCATTGCGCTTGGGAATGTCGCTGCCTCGCAACTGAAGGAACTGAACATCGAAACCCGTAGTGTTCGTCATCCCGCTTCCGGCGGCGCCAAACTTTTCCGTCAGCAAATCGGCAAGGTCGTGAAAGAGATGCGCTAGCCAGATTCAACAGAGGACGCGTTGTTCGCCACAATCGATTGCCTCTCGACCAAGCGCATTAAGATCGCTGTCACAGTGTCGGAAACGGACATCGTCGTTGAAACTCTGATCAAACCAGGCGCGAGCTCAGATGGTGGCTCATAACCAGCGCTCAACTTCTGGAAGTCCTCGAGGCGAGCATCGGATGTTTCGCCAGTCTTTTCATCGCGAAGCTTAAGCCGCTTTCTGATTTCATTAACGTCGACCTCGAGTTCTACGAACTGAAACAGCACGTTCGTCTTCTTGCATTCGTCGCGGAGAAATTTACGGAGTGCGCGTGTGGAGAATGTGGCGTCGAGGATGACGCCACGATTTTCTTTCAATGCGGCGAACCCGTCACCCAGAAGCTTTCTGTAAGTTTGTTGCGTCATTTGTGCCGAATAAATTTCAGCGCACAATTCAGGCGGCGTTCGTTGAGTGAGTGGAACGCCGGCGAGTCTCTTGCGAATTTCGTCTGAGGAAAAAACCGGCCAATCCAACTCGCCGGCGAGTCGTTTCGCGATCGTGCTCTTGCCCGTGCCAACCCCGCCCATTACGACAAGGATCAATGGCTCGGAGCTGGCGATCGCATACCGAAGCGCGAGACCAAAATAGCGAGCCGCTTGTCTTTCGTGCTCCTGGGGATTTCTCGTTTCTTTCTCTTTCGCCTGAATGGTTTCGACCTTCCCACGGACGAAGGCGCGATAGCACTTGTAGAAATTCGCGACCTTCAGCATTCCGGAGTCGCCTAATTCGCGTGCCGCATTTCGGAGGAGCAGGTTTCCGAGATCGCTTCGGCCTTTGAAATCGAAATCCATCGCCAGAAAGGCGAGATCGTTGGCCGTGTCGATGAAACGAAACCGGTCGTTAAACTCGATGCAATCGAAGATGGTAGTCGCTTCCGGAGTGAGATGGACGTGGTCGAGATGCAAGTCGCCGTGGCAATCGAGAACCCGGTGTTGCTGAGTCCGTCCGCGGAACAACTTCTCGTTCACGACGTAGAATTGGTTTGTATAATGGCGAATCGCCTCGAAGGCGGCGGGCGAAATTGTTTTGCCAATGAAAGGCTCGACCTGTGTGAAATTCTCGTCGGTGCTGATCTTTAACTTTTCTGGTGCGCCCCACTGCTCGATCTCAGGCGTCGGAGTCTCAGACTGGTAAAAGCGATGCAGAGTGGAGATCACCCGATTGATCTCCTTTTCACTGACCAAATTTTTCTCAAGCAGCTCGCTTAAGAACCAGCCATGCGGCAATTCTTTCATTTTGACGGCGTACTCAACGATGTCTCCCGGCGGGCTGAACGAGAAACCGGATTCAGTCTCGTAGATGGAAATAACGTCGAGATAAGTTTCCGGACAGAGCCGCCGGTTTAGTTCAATCTCGCGCTGGCAAAAGTGGTGGCGTTTTTCCAGCGTGCTGAAATCTAGAAAGCCGAGATTCACCGGCTTCTTCATTTTGAAGACAAACGGAGACGCAATGAAGACCCATGAGATGTGGGTTTGAATCGCGCGAATTTCGGTTGGCCTGTGCGGATATGAGTCGGGCGACGAAAGAAACGCTAGCAAGGATTCCGTGTCTCGCTTCACGCTGTCACTATATCTTTTCCGGCCATGGACGCTTGCGGCGCGCCTACTAATGAAATTCGATCCGGCGAGAAGCCTGCCGAATTGAATGCTTGATGTTGAGGGAACGTTTGCGTCGCCTACGACTTCGGCGGTTCGCTCTTCTTAATCAATGACGTCAAGAGATCGATCGGAAGAGGGAAAAAAGTCGTGGTGTTATGTTCGCTGGAAATTTCGCGCATCGTTTGCAGGAAGCGCAATTGCAGCGCAATCGGCTCCTTGCTCATCATCGCCGCTGCCTGCACCATTTTTTCCGCAGCTTGAAATTCGCCTTCGGCATTGACGATCTTCGCGCGGCGCTCGCGCTCGGCTTCGGCCTGCTTGGCCATCGCGCGCTTCATCGTGTCGGGCAACGCGACGTCCTTGACCTCGACCGCCGTGACTTTGACGCCCCACGGTTCGGTTTGCCGATCGATGATCTCCTGCAATTTCTGGTTGATCGACTCGCGCTGTGAAAGCAGATCGTCCAAGGGGGCCTGACCGAGCACGCTGCGCAGCGTCGTCTGCGACATAAGCGAAGTGGCTTTGAGAAAGTTCTCTACTTTCACGACAGAGG
Organism: Verrucomicrobiota bacterium; assembly: GCA_046731655.1. Lineage (GTDB taxonomy): Bacteria > Verrucomicrobiota > Verrucomicrobiia > Chthoniobacterales > UBA10450 > Udaeobacter. The sequence continues at coordinate 3,564 of JBKPLM010000258.1, forward strand.
CCTGTGGATCGACGACCCGGAAATACACAACCGCATCCACCGTCACCGGTACGTTGTCACGCGTCATCACCTCCTGCTTCTCGACACTGATGGTGACGACGCGTAAATCCATTCGCACCATGCGATCGACGATCGGTATGAGAAAAATCAATCCCGGCCCCTTTGCGCCGAGTAGTTTTCCCAAACGAAAAATGACCCCGCGCTCGTACTCCCGCAGGATGCGAACGGCCTGCGGCAGAATAATGATGACAAGGATGATGAGCGGTACGGCCCAACTAATTAATTTTGGGAGCGCTTCGATTAATTGCATGACTTTATTTTCCTTTTGCTTGCAGTTTTACTGTTAACCCTTGCACGGACGCAATCTCGGCCTGTTCATCTTTTTCAATAGGCGTATCGCTGACGGCATTCCAATATTCGCCTTCGACAAAAATCCAGCCGCCGCGTGAATCGATCGGAGTCAATGCGGTCACCGTTTTTCCAATCAAGGTTTGCGCCCCCACTTTCACTGGCAAGAGTTGCGCGCGCAGACCCTTCCCAATGACGAAAATGAAGAACGCTGCGGTGACCAACGTCGCTGGAATGATGTAACTGAGCGATAAATGAAAGAGCGGATCGCCACGATTGAAGAGCATGAGTGAGCCGATCAGAAAAGCAATGATTCCGCCGACGGTTAAGACGCCGTGGGTTGTCGCGTAAACGTCGAAGATAAAGAGCATCAAGGCGAGTGCGATCAAGACGAGGCCGGTCACATTAACTGGCAAAACGGCCGCGAGATACAGCGCGAGGACCAGCGCAATCGCTCCAACGACTCCAGGAAGAATCGCACCCGGCGTCGTCAGTTCGCCAATGATTCCATAGATCGCGATGAGCATGAGAATGAACATCACCTCCGGTCGCCAAAGCTTTTGAAAGACGTGTTCCGACGCCGACATCTTGATCTCCGAAACCTCGGCACCCGCGGTCTTAAGCGGCTTCCCATCCACGACGCGCCCGTTCAATTTTTGTAACAGGTCAGAAATATCGGACGCGATCAGGTCGATGACTTTTAATTGCAGCGCCTTTTCAGCAGTGATTGATGCACTTTCTTTTACTGCCGACTTGGCCCATTCGACGTTACGCTGACGCTTACCAGCAATTGTCTCGATATAGCTCACGGAAAAATTCTCCAATTTCTGTTTCATCGTTTCGTCGGTCTTTTCTTCTCCGCCGCTGGGAAACCCGCCTATCGAGACCGGATGCGCGGCCCCAATTGTGGTGGCCGGGGCCATTGCCGCGACGCCCGCGGCGATGGCGATGAAACAACCTGCGCTGGTCGCGGTCGCGCCAGTCGGAGCAACATATACGACGACGGGCAGCGGAGAGCCGAGAAAGCTCTGCACAATCTTCTGCGTCGAATCAAGCAAACCGCCGGGTGTATTAAGTTGAATGATCAGACATTGGGCAGTTTGCGACTGGGCTTCCTCGATGCTGCGCGCAATGTAACTCGCCGTGGCTGGCCCAATCGCTCCATCGATATTAATAAGAGAAACTTTCTCCGCGGCGGAAGCTGCAGGAACAATTGCGCAAGCGAGCCAGAGCTTGAGACCCGTGAACACATTCGTCATGCGACCTCTGCCCACGAGCTGCGCTGCAATGCGCAAAAGCTATGCTCCTTTCATCGGCTGCAGCTTAATCGCCAGGTCATTCACCCTTGGCTTCACGATCTTTTCGTAATCACGATAACTCATTTTGATCGCGTCGGTGTGTGTGCCCGCTTCGAACACAATGTAGTCTTGCTCCGCTAGGCTCTGATCCACGTATGTTGGCAGACCATAGAGATTGCCAAAAGGCGGCATCCCTCCAATCGCGCAGTCGGGAAAGAGCGCCTTGAAATCCTGCTCCTTATCCAGTGAGACCGCCTTGCCAACTGCCTTCTCGATTTTCTCCAGATCAATTTGGTGGTCCGCTGGCAGCACCATCATCAAATGCTGGTCGCCCGATTTGACCATGACCACTTTGGCATGATGACGACCTTTCACGTGCTCCGCCTGAGCGGTTCGTTGCGCGGTTACTGCCTCCGGATGATGCAGAACCTCATAGCGAACTTTGTTTTCGTCTAAACAATCGATCAGTTGCTTTGGTATTTCCATAACCGCCTCCGAGGGAAAGTATCACTTTCCCGTATGATCTCTACTCTATCGGAAACAACCGGACACCGCCGCAAAGCCGCTGAGGCGCGAAAGAATTATGTATGGCTACATGCGAAGTTTGCGAAAATGAATACGACAAGGCGTTTGAAGTGGTCGTAGCCGGAAAGCATCACACATTCGATAGCTTCGAATGCGCGATCCACGCGCTGGCACCGGTTTGCCCACACTGCAACTGCCGGATCGTCGGGCATGGCGTGGAAGCCGACGGACAAATCTATTGCTGCGTTCATTGCGCGCGCACGGAGGGTAAAACGCAGTTAAAAGACCGCGTCTAAGCCTTGCAGTGAAGGCAGCGAGGGCAGTTGGACTGGCCGGCGACTACTTTTGATGCCAGGCGAGTAGCACGTTTTTCTTACGATCCTTGCACGTGTCACTGACCAACGTAAAAGTCAGCGTGTTTTCGTCAGGCCGGCTAAACTTGTAAACTCCGGAGCCATTGCAGCCTTTCGGAGTTTTGCCGCCGGTGCCTTGGATTGTGACGGTGTCCCCAGCGACGGCGTAGGTGCCCCAGATATCACGCTTGCCGTCGTGATTTCTATCAACATCAAACGTGCCGTCAGACTTCATCGTCCAAACAGTGCCAAGCGAGTTGGTCCATGTGCCCGCGAGCGCGGCCGGACCGGAGCGTGAAGTAGTCGCACAAGCGCCGACGAGTGCGACCAATGCAACTGTGAAAAGAAGTTCGAGAGAGGATTGTATTTTCATGGCGACCATGCTGCCTGACCCTGACCAAACCCGTCAAGCTTGGAACAAGGCGCAAGTTACAAGGAATGATTGCAAAAAGCTTCGCGGCTAAAGTAGAACAACCCCCGTGGAGCAAAATCCGACGCCCCGCGCTGCAAACGCAAGACCGAACTGGTGGAAGCGAAACTGGGTATGGTTCGTGCCGCTTGGCTGCTTCGGCATGCTGGCAGTGTTAGTCGCCTTTGTTGGCTCGATCGCGTTGATCGTCTTCAGCGCGATGAAATCGACTGACGTCTATAAAGACGCTTTGGCCCAGGCCCAGGCGCACCCTTTTGTAATCGAGGCTCTCGGTTCGCCAATCAAAGAAGGATTTCTTGTCTCTGGAAACACGAACGTGAACGGTGCATCCGGCGAAGCGAACCTTTCAATTCCCATCTCCGGCCCAAAAGGAAAAGGAACAATCTATGTGGCAGCAAGCAAATCGCTTGGCCGGTGGAACTATTCGGGTCTCATCGTAGAGATCGCAAAAACGCATCAGCGGATCGACCTTCTCCAAGGCGCCTTCCAGGAAATTCACCCTGATTAATCTCGTGCAACCCGCGGCGAAAAAACTTTCTGTCAGCGCAGTTCTCTTCGGAATCGTCGCGGGAATCGTTGGCATCGCGGCGGGGCTATTTCTCGGTTTCGCTTTGGGCGCAGCTCTCGCAGCCGCATTTCATGTTTCTACGTTTGAAGGTGGGGCAGGCTATTTTGCCGTTGCGATCGCGCTGCTTGTTGCCGCAATCGTTACGCCGAGCTCAATCCTTCTCGCGCTGTACTGGCGCGGCATAAGAGGCGCGTTCCTATTTGTTGGGTTGGTTGCGGTTTGTTTGTCAATCGTTGTCATTGCGGTGTCCGGTTTCGGAATTTGGTACGCCGGTCAACCGCATATTTTGAACATCAATGGGCCAACTCCGCAGCTTGAGTTTGAAGTAAAACCACCGGCTGGGCAGTCCGTCGAAAGTCTCGCGAACGTTCAGCCCGAGCTCGATACACCTCGCAATCGGATGCCGATGCCAGGATACTGGCACACGGATGCGCCTAAGGACCCGGGTGTACGCGCCGGTTACGTCGAACTTTATTTCCGCACTTCGCAACGGCTCTTCGTATTGAAATTTCCCGGTGATACCGACCGAATTTTCCGGCTCAAGCTCCCGGCTAATCCAATGAGGGCGAAATATCGTGCCTGGTCTGATTGGCAAAACCCGGACTTTGTAGCGAAAGGGGGCGAGCAGCCGTCTCGTCCCACTGGCGGAAACGATTATCAGATTCGCTACAAAATGGATTATCAGGACTAAGAGGCACGACGCCCGGGTTCCAGGGAGCACTAAGCTGTGCGTCCCAGACGTGACCATTGAAACGCAGCGCCCGGTTTACGGGCAGCCCTCCGCAGGTAGGTTGCGGGCATGACGATTTCTGAGGAACAGGTGAATAACGCTTTGAAGTCGGTGAAATATCCCGGCTTCACTCGCGATATTGTTTCATTCGGCCTTGTGAAATCGGTCCAGATTGATAATGGCGAGGTCAAGGTCCAACTCGCGTTAGCGACGAACGATCCGAACGTTCCAGCGGCAATTAGGAACGACGCCGAAAAAGCGCTGCGGACCATCGAGGGCGTTCAGCGTGCAAAAGTCCTGATTGATATTCATGCGCCCCCCGCGGGCGCAGGCGCCGGCATGGGAGCAACCCGAATCCCCGGAATCAAACACGTGATCGCAGTGGCAAGCGGCAAAGGCGGCGTGGGCAAATCGACTGTCGCGGCAAACCTCGCCGTCGCACTGGAGCAAACCGAAGCGCGCGTTGGTTTGTGCGATTGCGACATCTATGGCCCGAGCATTTCACTAATGTTCGGTACACGAGAGCGACCAACGGCGACGGAAGAAAACAAAATCGTCCCAATCGAGCAATACGGATTGCGGCTCATGTCGATGGGATTTCTGCTCGACGATGCGTCACCGGCGATTTTGCGCGGACCAATGGTGACGCGTTACACCCAGCAATTTTTGCGACAGGTGGAATGGGGCGAACTGGATTTTCTGGTGCTTGATTTGCCTCCGGGTACTGGTGACATCCAACTCACGATTGTCCAGACGGTCGCACTTTCCGGCGCGATTGTCGTAACCACTCCTCAGGAAGTTGCGCTTATCGATGCTCGCAAGGCGGCTACAATGTTCGAGAAGGTCAATGTGCCTGTGCTAGGGCTCATCGAAAATATGAGTTACTTTATTTCTCCGTCTGACGGTAAGCGTTACCATATCTTTGGCAGCGGTGGTGGGGAACGTGAAGCGAAACGACTCCGTGTTCCGTTGCTTGGCCAAATTCCGATCGATATCGCCACGCGCGAGTCGGGCGATCGCGGGATCCCAATTGTGGGCGAAGATCAAAAGTCGCCAGTGGCAGGAGAGTTTAAAAAAATTGCCGAAAATCTTCGTAAGACGCTGCCCTAATGAGATGTCCGCAACTCGCCGGCATGGCCGACAGTTAAATAAATAAGGTGATTACCACGTCGAATTCGCTAGCATCGATGTTGTTGACTCCCCCCAAAGTTTATGAAAGAGAATCCTGAGATGCCATCTTCAGAGGAGGATCAATCTCAATTCGTTAAGAATTCGGTCCTATACAAGGAGTTTCTCGCGGAGCGTGCCGAGATCCTCAAACATAAGTGGATCGAGAGCGAAAAGGCCGGTAAAGATATCGGCTTCGAAAAAGCCTTGCTGGATTGGATCGTGAAATATCGCTCCAACTGGCGAGAGCGACGAAGAAAGGAGGCGCGCACCGAAAAGTCCGCCTCCTAATTTTTTTGTTCCTTTAATGCGGTCCGGTGAGGTCGCCAAGGAAATACATGAAACAAGCAAAACAAAAGACATCCGATGCCGCCGTCCCGATCATGGACGCGGAGGCAATTGGTCGAGCGCTTCGACGAATCGCGCACGAAATCATTGAGCGAAACCCGGAACTGACACACGTTGTGTTGGTGGGAATTCCGTCGCGCGGCGTGGAGATCGCCCACCGCATTGCCGGTTTCATTCATGAGATCGAGAAGATCAACGTTGAGACCGGCGTCATCGACGTGGCGATGCATCGCGATGACGTCGGAACGCGCTCTGAATTGCCGATTGTGCGCGAATCGAAACTTCCACTGCCGCTGGAAGAACGCACCGTCATCGTTGTGGATGACGTTCTTTACACCGGTCGCACCGTGCGCGCTGCCATGGATGCCATTAGTTCATTCGGGCGTCCCGCACGAATTCAGCTTGCGGTCCTGATCGACCGCGGTCATCGCGAGCTGCCCATCCGCCCAGATTACGTCGGAAAGAATTTGCCGACCGCAGGCGGCGAAAAGGTCCAGGTACGACTTCAAGAAACTGATCATGAACCAGACGCGGTGTGGCTGGGAAGGGAATGAGTGTGAACGCGCAATTTCTGGCGAGCCCACGCTTGCAGCGTGCTGGCGAAGGCGTTTCGCCTTCGCGAACTTTTCTTGGAGATTCGCAATCTTTGCAGAGTAACGAGAGTTCAGGAAGAAGTTCGTTTCGGCGGAACGCCGAAACCAGCACGCTGAAAGCGTGCGCTCCCCAGACTCCGCGATCGCAGCCGCAGTGGACGTTTGGATCATGAGCACGCGCTGGACACGAAAAGATTTGCTCGGTTTGCGCGAACTATCGGCAGACGAAATCAATTTCGTTCTCGAAACCGCTGACGCATTCAAACAAGTCGGCACGCGCGAAATCAAGAAGGTGCCGGCGCTGCGCGGAAAGACATTGGTGAATTTCTTTGTCGAGCCGAGCACGCGGACGCGCACCTCTTTTGAGCTGGCCGCGCTTCGGTTGAGCGCAGACGTGATCAATATCTCGGCAACTACTTCCAGCCTGACCAAGGGAGAAACGCTCAAAGATACCGCGCGTAATCTGGAGGCATTGCATGCCGATATTCTCGTTTTGCGTCACAGCGCGGCTGGTGCACCGCAATTTCTGGCAAATCGGCTTAATGCGAGCGTGATCAACGCCGGCGATGGCGCGCACGAGCATCCCACTCAGGCATTGCTCGATCTTTATACCATCCGCGAGAAGCGAGGACAAATTGCTGGATTACGCGTGGCAATCATCGGCGACATTTTGTTTAGCCGCGTGGCGCGCTCAAATATCTTCGGTCTGCTAAAGCTGGGTGCGCAGGTCACGCTGGTCGGCGCGAGCACGCTGGTTCCGCGCGAATTTGAGAAACTCGGAGTCGTAGTCTCACACAAGATCGATGAGGTATTACCCAAAGCGGATGTGGTGAACCTTTTGCGCATTCAGCACGAACGCCAGCGTAAAGAATATTTTCCCGGAATCAGCGAATACATTCGCTTCTTTGGTCTCACCAAAGAACGCGCGAAACTTTTGAAGCCCGATTGTTTGATCATGCATCCTGGTCCTATCAACCGTGGAGTCGAGATCGATAGCGAGGTCGCCGATGGATTGCACAGCGTCATTCTCGATCAAGTCACGAATGGTCTCGCTGTGCGCATGGCTGTTCTCTATCTGTGCGGGGGGATCTCGGCGTGAGCACGACAATCATTCGAAACGGCCGCGTGATCGATCCCGCAAACAAGCGGGATGAAATTGCCGATCTTTACATCGCCGAGGGAAAAATCGTTGTGTCCAAATCTGCAATCCGCAGTCCGGAATCCGAAATTGAAGAGATTGACGCGAAAGGTTTGATTGTCGCACCCGGTTTAATCGACGTGCACGTGCATTTGCGCGAGCCCGGATTCAGTCACAAGGAAACGATTGAGTCGGGCGCACGCGCGGCAGCGGCCGGCGGGTTCACCACTATTGTTTGCATGCCGAATACTTCACCGCCCGCAGACAATCCAAGCACGATTGCATGGATCAAAGATCACGCGGCCCAGGTGGCGTGCGTGAATGTTTTGCCGACCGGCGGGATTTCGAAAAATCTCGCGGGTGAGGAGCTCGCGTCGATTGGATCCCTCGCGAAGGCTGGCGTTGTGGCGATCACAGACGACGGTCATTGCATTCAAAATCACGAAGTGATGCGACGCGCCGTTGAGTATGCTCGCATGGTTGGCCTGCCTGTCCTCGATCATTGTCAGGACTACAATCTGGTCGGTAACGGAGTTGCGCATGAGGGCTACTGGAGCACGCTGCTCGGTTTACCCGGCTGGGCCTCTGCGGGCGAAGAAGCGATGGTAATGCGCAACATTTTGCTCGCGGACCTTTGCGATCATCCGATTCATTGCCAACACCTCACTGCAGCTGGCAGTGTGCGGATGCTTCGCGAAGCTCGAAAGCGCGGGGTACAAATAAGCGGCGAGGTTTGCCCGCATCACATCGCGTTAACTGACGAGGCGATCCAAAATTTCGAGACAAACTATAAAATGAATCCGCCGCTGCGCTCGCAAACAGATGTCGATGCACTGTTGGAGGGCATCGCCGATGGGACCTTGTCGATCTTGTGTTCCGATCACGCGCCGCACGCGGATTTCGAAAAGGAAGTCGAGTTCGACGTCGCGCCATTCGGCATAATTGGATTAGAGACCGAGCTCGGCCTCTTCATTGATTTGCTCGTGCATAAACATGCCAAGATCGACATTGCGCGTTTGATCGAGATGTATACCCTCGAGCCGGCGCGTTTGTTAAAGCTGGATGCGGGCACGCTGTCGCCTGGAGCACGCGCCGATGTCACGCTAATCGATCCGGCGCTGAAGTGGACCGTTAGTGTCGATCAATTTCAATCAGCCTCGCGCAATTCGCCGTTTGACGGCTGGAAACTGCAAGGTCGCGCGGTACGAACGATCGTCGGCGGGAAAACCGTTTGGAAATTGTAGAAACAGCGGCCAAAATTGTCATTCCGAGCGAAGTCGAGGAATCCCGTTGCGTTTCCTTGCGATCGTTCCTCGGGATGACGGGATTAAACTATCCCGCCGCGTATCCGCCGTGGATATAGTTTTCCAAGTGTGCGATTGCGGCCTGCTGGCAGGAAATGACGTGCTTGACCAGATCCCCGATCGAGATCACACCCACCACTTGATCGCCTTCGACCACGGGTAGATGGCGAATATGTTTGTCAGTCATGAGACGAAGACACTTCTCCACCGGTTCACGCGCATGCGTAACGGTCACATTGGTTGACATGATCTCGGCAACTTTCGTTTCCCGGGAACGTTTACCGCGAAGGAAAACTTTCCGGGTATAATCGCGTTCGGAAATGATCCCACTCAATTGATCTCCATCCATCACCAACAACGCACCGACATTCTTTTCGTCCATCATTTCAATCGCCTCAAAAACCGTTGCGTCGGAACGAATGGAGAAAATATCGTTGCTTTTCTGTCTCAGGATCGCGCCGATGGTGCCGCTGACGTCCATATCATTCAGGAAATTGAGCTGCCAAAACAGCAGGGACTCTAAGATACGGCAACACCGGCCTGCGACGCAAAACAAATAAACAAGAAAGAGGGCTTTGGGTTGTCACACTAAATCGAGAGCTACCCGAGGCGCCGCCGCTTGTGAACGCGCGCTCGCAAGCAGCGAGACCCTATCGCACCGCGGTCTGGTTTCTCCGGGGAGCGAGCTTGGGCGGGCGTTTTCCATTAACAATTGCACCTGCCACTGCAATGTATGGAAGCTCGTGCCGATCCGCTGCACAGCGTAGCATCAATCCACCGCGGCTCATGTCTCCACGACCGACGAAATCAACGGGAAATCGGAGCCGGTTACCAAAACTCCCAAGCAGAACGTTCACATATTTCCCTGTTGCGATGCTGCCAAGAAGAATGATCTCGCTCTGACGAGGCAGCTTTCTTGCGAGAACACGCGCGTCTCGTTCAATCGGCGCTCGATAACGCGGATCGTCACCATGAATATCAACCGTTGCGAATTCGCGGAGGTCGTCGAGATGAATGCGCGTTGTGGCATCGACCAGCCCACGAGTGGGCGTGATCACAAACACACCTGGGATTCCGGGGGCGGGCCGCGCAAACGCAGTCGCGTATGCGGTCTTACCACGAAAGTAGAGGCCGCTGAGAAAGGTGAACACTTCCGCGATCGGCGCGCCGCGTTTGCCGCGCAATTTTCGCGCGAGCTCGAACCCCGCCCGGTCGCTCAAAATCATCCGCGCTCGTTCACCCCCGGCGTAGGCGGGTGAGAGCAGGAAAATGCGGTAAGAAGCGGTGTGATTCATTGGTGGCAATTTCCAGTTCGCCGATGACCAGTGCAAGCAGGTCAATTCAAGCTTTGTGGCTAGCGACCCGGAGATTACTTCCGTGTTCCGATCTTGATTTTGGGCTGCAGAATGGAAAATAATGCGGCCATGCGTTGGGCGTCCTCATTCAAACCTCGCGTAAGTGACGATCAAAACGGAGAAAACAGTCACTATTCAGGCGGCGATGCCTGTCCCGATTTCTTATGCGTGGGGGCTCAGAAAGGCGGAACCTCGTGGTTGTATCGGCAACTTGAGTCGCATCCCGATTTCTGGATGCCTCCAGTAAAAGAACTTCACTATCTCAGTAGTCTAAATAGAACAAGACGGTTTCATCCTCCGCGCTGCAGAGACCAGCGCGATGCTTCGTTTCTCGATAGCATGAAAAACCTGAGTGCCCTGTCCCACATCGACCTGGAGAATTACGGGCGATTGTTCGAGCACAAGGGATCCCTTATCTCTGGTGATATCTCGCCGGCTTATTCGACATTGAGCGATGAGATCATTGAGCGAGTCGTCAATTTCTTCCCAAATTTGAAGGTGATCTTTCTGGCTCGCGATCCCGTTGAACGAGCGTGGTCACAATTGTCCATGGGGGTTCGTCTGGGAATGATAAGTCCGTTTGACGCGACCGATGCTGACGAAGTGATTCGGAATTTGCTGAATCCCGGGGTGCTCCTGCGCTCGCATCCCAGTAAGATTGTCGCACGCTGGAGACGCTACGTTCGTCCAGATCTTTTCCGCATCTACTTTTTTGACGATCTTGAGAAAGATCCTGCTGAGCTGCGGCGTTCGATCCTCCTGTTTCTGGGCGCCGATCCGCACAAGCCTAGTGGCCGATTGAAGGCGGGCGAAAACCAGGATGCCAAAAGGGGCAAACTTCGACTTACCGATAGAGTGCGGTCCCGTGTAGCTCAGTTTTTTGAACCGGAATTGAAAGCCTGCGCCGCAGAACTGGGCGGTCCGGCGAAACACTGGCCGGCACGATATGGCTTTTCGTTACTCGTCTTCTTCATGCAATTGCTGGACGACTTCGACGTCCTATCCTGGTGTGGTTGGATCGCGTGACTTGTTGCGAGCGCTCTCAACTCTTGCTTTTCTAGTCCGGGATAGAAAATAATCTGGCGTGCGTTGGGCTTGGCCATTCAAACCTCGCGTCGGTAACAACCGGCATGGAGAGAATAATTACGCTTTAGCCGGCAATGCACGCCCTGATTTTTTGTGCATTGGGGCTCAGAAAGGTGGAACCTCGTGGCTTCATCACCAACTCACTTTGCATCCGGATTTCTGGATGCCGCCGGTAAAGGAGCTGCATTACTTCGATTCCCTGAGCAGAGTCAAACGAAGGAATCCTCCCCGTTGCAAGGATGAACGCGACCGGTGGTTTCTGGTGAAACTGGCGGAACTCAGTGCGCTGTCCTCCATCGATCTGGAGGGTTACTCTCAGCTGTTTGCACCGAAGGCGGCGCTTCTCTCGGGTGACATTACCCCGGCTTATTCCATACTGAATGACGAACACATTGAGAGAGTGATCAGGTATTTCCCAGATCTGAAAATCATTTTTCTCGCTCGTGATCCGGTTGAGAGAGCTTGGTCGCAACTGTCTATGGGCGTGCGGCTCCGAAGCATCGCTCCCTTTGACTCAACCAATCCCGATGAAGTGGTGCGCAATTTGCTAAGTCCGGCGGTCTCCTTGCGTTCCTTTCCAAGCAAGATTGTCAGACGCTGGCGGCGTTACGTACGCCCCGATTTGTTTCGCGTCTATTTCTTCGACGAGTTGGAACGGAACCCTGCTGGATTGCGGTGCTCCATTCTCAGTTTTCTAGGCGCCGATCCAGACAAGCCGAGCGGGCAACTCGACCCGGATTACAACGGCCAAGGCGGGAGAGAAAAACTTCGGCTCACAGACAAAGTGCGATCACGGGTCGTTCAGTTTTTTGAACAAGAACTAAAAGCCTGCGCGGCAGAATTGGGCGGACCCGCAAAACAATGGCCGGAACGATATGGAGTTTCATTACTCATCTTCTTCGTGCAACTTCTGGATGACTTCGACATCCTATCTTGGTGCGATTGGGTGGCCTGATGCTGGCAAAATCGAAGCCACGCCTACTGCTCCTTTCCAATTTCGCAGTTGCTTTGCTGGTTCTTGCTTTTTCAACTCCAAAAAGAAAATAATGAGAGGTGAGATGGACTTGGCTGTTCAACACTCGCAGCAGAGGCGACAGGCATAAGGAAGGAGACAGACCTCCCACTCGCGGCGCAGAGCCCGATTTCTTGTGTGTCGGAGCCCATAAAGCTGGAAGCACATGGCTTTATCAGCAGCTCGATTCCCATCCTGACTTCTGGATGCCTCCTATAAAGGAACTCCATTACTTTGATCAACTAGGCAGGGTTCAACGCGCATCTAACCCGCGTTGCAGAGATGAGCGCGATCTTCGATTTTTGGAGCGACTCAAGAACCTTAGCGCTCAGCCGACTATTGACCTCGAGAATTATGGGCGATTGTTTGAACCCAAGGAATCGCTTCTTTCAGGTGATATATCGCCAAATTATTCGACGCTGAGTAATGAAGTCATTCGGCAAGTCGTCGGATACTTCCCAAACTTAAAGGTGATCTTTCTGGCGCGCGATCCGGTTGAGCGAGTCTGGTCGCATTTGTCGATGGAAGTGCACTACGGCCAGATCGAGCCGTTTGACGTGACCGACATTGAAGAAGTTAATCGCAATTTGATCCGCCGAGGCATGCTCCTTCGTTCGTACCCGAGTGCCGTTGTCGCGCGATGGAAACGCCACGTCCACCCAGATCAGTTTTGCGTTTATTTCTTTGATGATTTGCAAAGTAATCCCGCTGAACTGCGGCGCTCCATCCTTCGTTTCCTGGGTGCTGATCCAGCCAAGCCAAGCACCCGATTAACCGCGGACTACAACCATTGGACGAAGATGAAAAAGCTTCCCCTCACAAACAAGGTACGATCGCATCTGGCTCGGTTCTTTAAAAAGGAACTCAAAACGTGTGCAGTGCGGCTGGGCGGGCCAGCCAAATATTGGCCGGCACGATACGGTTTTTAGGTCAGAGAGGTTTAAGGCCCGAGCTTGAGTGCCGTCGCGATTTGTGTGCGGCTGGATTCGCTCCCTAAGACAAACTCCACACATGCCACTCTTTAGTTTCCGGTAAGGCGCGCTTCCGCCAGATCAAGATCACGCTGAATATGCCGCAACGCGTCGTCGTTAATCACGCGCTCGTTTCGTAAACGAATGATAGTTTGCCTTTCAACGCGGAGCGCTTCGCGTTGCAAACGCTGATATTGCGGCGTGGCTATTTCGCCGCGGCAATCGTCGGGGTTCTCGGCGCAAAGTTGCAATTGCTCTACCCGTTCGTCGTACTCAGCGCGCAAACGATCCACTGTGTCGGGCGAAAACTCGCCGCTGGCACGAAGTTTTCCGATCAATTCAATTGCAGCTTTGTTCGCCTCCAGGCGCGCCCGGCGTTCTTCTTCGTCCGCCTCTCCGTCATGTGTGATTCCAAGTTTCCGAATCAACAGTGGCATCGTGAGGCCCTGAAGGACAAGCGTCGCCAGGATTACTGAGAAAGCGAGAAAGAGAATGTAATCGCGGGCTGGGAATGGGCTGCCGTCACTTAATGCCAGCGGCAACGCAAACGCCGCTGCAAGCGAGACGACGCCGCGCATACCGGCCCAGCTGACAATGGCGACATTTTGCCACGGTGGAATCGGATCGCGCGCCCGTGGCTTGCTGCTGAGCAAACGCGGCAGATAGGTCGCCGGTATTACCCAGGCGAACCGAACTAAAATAACCGCACTGCTGATGACGATCGCACTGATTATAGGACCAGTAAGCGATTCCCGATTCAGCGTGCGCAGGATTCCAGGAAGCTGGAGGCCGATGACGATAAAGACGAAACCATTGAGAAGGAACACGACCATTTCCCAAAACGCGAAGGCTTGCAGACGATAACGCGCGCTAACAATGAGCGGCGAATGCCAGCCGAGAAAAATCCCGGCGGCAACCGTTGCCAGGACACCGGAGACATGTATGCGCTCCGCTGGCAGATAAGCCACAAAGGGAGTGAGCAGAGAGATTGTGATCTGGATCGGCGGATCATCGAGATGCCTCTGCACCCAGCGCATCGCCAGGCCAACGAGCAATCCAAATGCGATGCCACCAGCCGCCACCCAAATAAATTCAAGCGTCGCATGAGCGAGTGAGAATCTCCCTGTCAGCAGCGCCGCGACCGCGAATTGGAGCGCGACTAGCGCAGTTGCATCGTTCACGAGACTTTCTCCCTCAAGGATTGTCTCAATACGATGGGGAACGCCAAGCCGGCGAATGATTGCCGTGGCTGCAATCGCGTCTGGTGGTGAGACAATTGCCCCAAGCGCAAAAGCAGCGGCCCATGGAAGCGCCGGCACAATCGCGTGCGCGATCCATGCAATCGTCAGGGTCGTCGCCAGCACCAGTCCGATTGCGAGCAGGAGGATAGGCCGCAAATTTCGCCGAAAGTCACGCCACGAGGTGAACAACGCTGCGGGATAAAGCAGCGCTGGGAGAATGAAGTAAAATACGGTCTCAGGATTGAGCCTCACCTGCGGCAATCGCGGCAGGATACTCAAGGCCAGCCCTCCAATGACGAGCACGATCGGATACGGCAGCGCGAGTCTGCACGCCACCACAGCGAGCAGCGCCACTAAAGCGAATAAAAGGACAACGATTTCCGCTTGATGCATGGTCAGATCGCTAATTGTAGTTAACGCCGTGCCGGCGCGAACGATATGTCAATTAGCCGCGGTCAGCGACCGCAGCTACAGCTTTTGCCCGCGCGCGATTCGCCTGAAGCTCGGCCAGATGTTTTTCCGACCAGCGACAAAGCGTATGCAACGGCTCAATCAGGGTTCGGCCCAATCTCGTGAGAGAGTATTCCACTTTCGGAGGCACAACGGGATGTACCGTGCGTTGCACCAAGCCGTCGCGCTCAAGGCTACGCAGCGTTTGTGTCAGCATTTTTTGCGAAATGCCTCCGATCTCCCGCTGTAGCGCTGCATAACGCATCGTTCCGCGCGCCAGAATCTGGATAATGAGAGCTGTCCATTTGTCGGCAATTCGGTCGAGCACCAGCCGGGAAGGACACTGCGCATCCAGAACGGAAGGGGCGGAAGACACTTTTCGCACGATCCTGTGTAAAACAATTCCCGCTGACGTGCAAGGAGAGAGTAACACGCGAAAAGATATGTATAGTGTGAAACCATATGTAGTTGACTGATGGTTTGGCCGCCCGAAATTTACATCATGACAATTGAATCTCTTACAAAGGAAAACACTGTCCCGACGGATTTTCTCCTAAACCAGATGGATTCTGGTGCTCCATCGCCGACGAGTAAAGACCTCGACGCAGCCGCAGCAGACCACGATGATTCCGCCTTGCTCGATGCATATTCGCGCACTGTCGTGAGTGCAGTCACCCGTGTTGCCCCGGCCGTTGTGAACATCGACGTCAAACAACGCATAAACCACCGGCGCGGAACGCACGAGCTCAGCGGGAACGGCTCGGGTTTCATCATCACGCCCGACGGGTTTATTCTGACCAATAGTCATGTCGTTCATGCGGCGAATTCGATCACTGTAAATTTGCCGGAAGGCCGCGAATATCCGGCACAACTGACCGGTGACGATCCGGACACGGATCTCGCGGTAATTCGAATCGATGCACCGCAGCTTACTCATGTGCGCCTGGCCAACTCGGAGCACCTGCGCGTCGGTCAGCTGGTGATCGCGATCGGAAATCCGCTCGGCTTTCAAGCGAGCGTCACTGCAGGTGTGATTAGCGCACTCGGCCGCTCGATGCACGCCCAATCGGGCCGCTTGATTGACAATATTATTCAAACGGATGCTGCGTTGAATCCGGGCAATTCCGGCGGACCCCTGGTTAATTCAGCTGGCGAGGTGGTGGGAGTAAACACGGCAATGATTCGACCAGCGCAAGGCATCTGTTTCGCGATCGCAAGTAACACCGCCAGGTTGGTTGCTGGATGGCTCATCCGCGACGGACGCATCCGGCGCGGATACATTGGCGTGGCAGGGCAAAACGTGCCAATTCACCGAAGGATCGTCCGATTTTATGGTTTGCCTCTCGAGACAGCTGTTCTTGTTGTTTCAGTCGAGAAGAATAGTCCGGCCGAACGCACTGGTCTGCGCGAGGGCGATCTGATAGTTGCGTTCAATGATCAGCCCATCGGAAGCGTGCACCATCTGCATAAAGTTTTGGTGGGCGAACAAATTGGTGTGCGCGCCAAACTTACACTCATTCGCCACACTGAGAAATTAGAGATAACGATCTTACCGGCTGAATCACCATCGGAGTGACGCTCTGGTAGGGATGCCGCAATTGCGACATCCCTACCATCGGTTTTGCTCCTCTACGAAAGGGTTTGTGCCTTATTACGTTTTAGCGCAGTAGAGCTGGACGAGGCCGAGGGGTTGGGCGTGGTCGCGGGGTTGGCCCAGGTCTTGGCGTCACCGACGGTCTTGGAGTTGGGCTTGGCGTGGGACTAGCTGTTGGCGCTGGCGTGGATGTGGGCGTCGGGGTTAACGTCGGTGTCGGTGTTGGAGTTGCACCAACAAGTTTTCGCCACACACCTTCGCCCACGGTACCGGCAAACAGATATTCGTTGTCAGCGCACGATGCTTCAACAACAGGTACAGGGCATTGCGGAAATCCTTCATTGACAGGGATCCACGATGCGCCGCTATCCGTCGAAAAGAACATCCCCGCTGTATCGCCGGCGAATGCCGAGCTGCCTCTAAAGGTAAAAGTAGCGATGCCGCAACCACCGGGACAGTTTCCGGGTGGAGCACTAAAGTGCCAGCTTTCGCCGAAATCCGTTGAATAAAAGGCGTCAAATAGCCCACCTTCAAGCACATTGCTCCCATTTGCTGCCAGACGTTCAATGTCCACCATCAAGGCAGGTCTGAACGCCCATGTTACGCCAGCATCCGTGGATTTGTACAGTCCTGTTTCAGAAAAGCTTTCTGCAGAAACTCCGGCATAAGCGAGAGGACTGCCATCCGAGGCGACAGCAAGGACGGCGGTGACATTTGCGGGCAAGGTGGCCCGGTGCCAGGTACCTCCATCGTCAGACGAATAAAAAATGGCATCCAGCGTTTCTGTTTGAGATAGCAACACCGTTACCGCTGCAACAATGTTACCGCCGCTCACAGTGAGAGACCAAGCAAACACACCTATGTTGGGTGGAAAGCCGTTCAGGGTTCTTTGAAATGTCGCGCCGCCGTCGGTCGATTTGTAAATGCCGTTAATCGCGCCAGCAAAGAGGGCGTTATCCTTTGTGCAGAAGGTAAGAACCAGCTGTTGAGCAAGCAATGTATTATTCACATCGGTCTTGGCCCAGCTATCTCCATGATCGCTCGAACGGTAAATTCCGTCGCCTTCTGTCCCCGCGAATACGTACGCTCCAAAGGATATCAAACTGCGAATAGTTTTACCGACCGGCAGTCCCGCGGCAGTTGGGCTCCAGCTGGCTCCCCCGTTTGTGCTCCTGTACACTCCCGCTGCATCTGCTGGAGTGCCGGCGAATAAATTGGTCCCATCAAACAGCAACGCCTCGATGACTCCTTTGCCAAGGCCGATACTGACGTCTATCCAAGTCAGCCCAAGATCAGTTGATGTAAAAACCTTGCTGCTGGAACCGAGGTAAATGGTGCTGCCATTTGCGGAGAAAGAGTCTGCACCATCAGAAAATGCCTCAAACGCCCAGCTCGCGCCGTTGTCTGTGGAAGTTTGAATACCTGTCCTGGCGGCCCCGAATAATTTCGTGCCGGCGCGAGCGAAAGAGCTTATTCCCGTCAAGGCAAACTGCTCGACGACATCCCATGATGCTCCGTCATCCGTTGATCGCCAAATGAAATTGTCTTCAGCCACAATGATCGCGTTGTCGCTAACAATGGATTTGCCTGCATTTGTTATGATTGAAGGAATTACCTGCCAGGTATTGCCGTTGTCACTTGATCGCGCGATGCCGCTGTTACCAGGCAGTGCGCCGAAGAACGCGTAGACCGCCGGACCTTTGATTGCGAAGGAATGGACGATGCTCCCGGCTAGTCCGGTCGTGCCGCTCCAAGTCTCTCCATTATCTGTGGATTTGAAAACATTGTTAAAAATCGAACAAGTGCTAGACGCGGCAGCTAACAAGTTCCCGCCCGAGGAAGTGATGTCGCTGATTGAGGCGCGCTCGATGCCGCTATTTGCAGCGCTCCAATTCAGACCGTCATCGGTTGATTTGTATATTCCCTGCGTACCTGTCCCTGCATAAACGATTTTGTTTGCCTTATAAATTACCTTGACCGTTAATCCCGGCGGCCCCGCGGTTTTCTCCCATGGCGCATGTTGCGCGCTCAGTGACGACATGACCAGGAACAACAGGCAAACGGCAGCTACCGTCGTTTTCATTGGATTACCCCAGTTGATTTCGATCTGCCATCCAGTCGCTACTGCGAGTCGCTACCGCGGAGCCTCTTCCATTGGCATCAGACTTTGAGAACTGGAATATGTTTCCCACGGTGCTTTTTGTTAATCAATATCTGCTGCTACGATTCTCGTATTTGTAAACGTGGGTGGCTGCTGCGGAAAAGTAACAGAGCTGTTACGGGACGTTGGCACTGCGCTCTCACGACGGCGACGCGCAAGGCGCGTGCGGATCAAAGAGTCCTAATAACAGGTCGATTTCTTGTCATAATTAAAACTACTACAATTGCTAATATTTCCTTGCGATTGCGCTGCCTCTATGGCTGTGGCGGTGCTGGGCGAGCTTGTCCGTGCAGGTTTGCCTAAATTACTAATTGGCTATCGACTGCCGAAGGTTCTTGGAGTTGGCCGTCGTCGCGGCGTCGGATGGGGTCGCGGGGTTGGACTAGGTGTGGCTGTAGGTGTTGCAGTCGGACTCGCGCTAGGTGTTACACTTGGAGTCGCAGTAGCCGTTGGAGTTCCAGTAGGTGTTGGAGACGGTGTTCCGCAGCCTTCCGACGTAAAGTGCTCGCTCAGCGTTTGCAAGCCTACGCCTTCCACATAGCGCTGGCCGACTGCCCACACATCACAGGGTGTAATTCCGGTCGCCGCGAGTAGCCTGCCCGTCACGTTGGGACTTGGGAACACACTCCAACTGCTGCCATTCCAGCGTCCGATCAAAGCCAAACCGCCGCCGTCGCCGACGGCCCATGCATCCCCCGGCGACACTGCCGGTACTCCATACGCTGCGCTCTCGGGCTCAACACCAAAGCCGAAGACTTCGCTCCAACTGTTCCCATCCCAGTGCTCGATTAATGTGCTCGTCTGGAAGGTAGACGGATTCCGCGATCTGCCTACGGCCCAGATGTCATTGGCGCCCGTAGCGGATACAGCACTCAGGAAGTTGTCGCCTTGGGCATTGGGGCTGGAAACCACGCTCCACGTCGAGCCGTTCCAGTGCTCGACCAGGGTAGAAAAGCCGGATGCAGCATTGCCCCAGTATCCCACTGCCCAGACGTTGTTCGGCTCAAGAGCCACAACGGCGTAGAGCTCATTGTTAGATCCTGGCACATTCGCGCTTGGAATCACCTGCCAACTCGTACCATCCCAGTGCTCGACGAGGGTTTGGGCGAACTCGCCACGGTTGGTAAAGCTGCCCACGGCCCAAACATCGTTCGCCGAGGTAGCAGCCACTGCATACAGCGTGTTAAGCCCAAACGTGCCGGGGCTAGGACTGGGGATGATGCTCCAAGCTGTGCCATCCCAATGCAGAATCAACGTGGTCTGGTCAAGGCCACCGCTGGTCGCACTCCCCACTGCCCATGCGTTGGAAGCGGTAATGGCGTCCACGCCGTTAAGGACATTGAGACGCTTATTCACATTGGGACTGGAAATAATGCTCCAGGTTGTGCCGTTCCAATGTTCGATTAACGTCCGCTTCTCGATGCCGAAACTGTAATACCCCACCTCCCAGACATCGGCTGGGGCCCTTCCACTCACGCCGTTGAGAACATTGTCACCGATGCCTGCGTTCGGGGCGGAGGCTATGCGCCACTCTGTACCGTTCCAGTGCTCGGCAAGCGCATGGCTATTGCTGCCGACACTCCAAATGTCACCCCCGCTGATCGCGCTTACCGCCTTCACCGACAATCCCAGGCCGGTAGGCCCGGAATCATCGCCCGGAACTTGCACCCAGGCCGTCCCATTCCACTGTAGGAACAAGGTTTGCTGACGGCCCTCTGTGCCATTGAAATCGCCCACGGCCCAGACGTTGTTTGTTGCGACCGCAGTAACTCCCCATAAGTGATTGTCGTTAGCGCTAGGGTTCGGGCTGGGAACCACGCTCCACGTCGAGCCGTCCCAGTGCTCGATGAGTGTGACAGGGCCTGAGTTGCCACCGGTCCACCCGACAGCCCAAACGTCGTTCGCGGAAAGCGCCACTACGCTCGTTAGGTGGGGAACGATGCCGGCATTCGGACTGGGGACGATGTTCCATTGTATGCCGTTCCAATGCAGGATCAGCTCGGAAGGACCCGCTTCGCCGACGGCCCAGAGTTCGTTGGGTGAGCCGGGTACGGTCGTTACTGCATTGAGCTGGTTATGCTGGTTGGGAATATTTGGGCTGGGAACGATCTGCCAGCTCGTACCATCCCAGTGCTCCACCAGTGTTTGGTTTAGCCCACCATTGCCTGTTATGCCTACTGCCCAGACATTGTTACCTGCGATCGCCGCGACGCCGAAGAAACGATTGAACGTGCCAGGGTTGGGGTTCGGCACGACCTGCCAGGTCGAACCGTTCCAGCGCTCAATGAGGGCCTGGCCGCCGGAATTGTATCCGCCCACCACCCACACGTCATTAGTGGTAACGGCGCTGACCGCCAGGAGTTCGTTGGGAGTGTTGAGCGTGGGAGTGGTTGCAAGGGTCCAGCCCGTGCCATCCCAGTGCTCAATGAGCTGCCACGCCTGGTTGCCCTGGATGCCATAGCCTCCGACCG
Organism: Verrucomicrobiota bacterium; assembly: GCA_046731655.1. Taxonomy (GTDB): domain Bacteria; phylum Verrucomicrobiota; class Verrucomicrobiia; order Chthoniobacterales; family UBA10450; genus Udaeobacter. The sequence goes on from JBKPLM010000258.1 coordinate 24,707, forward strand.
CCCACACATTATTCGGCGCAATGGCTGCCACGCCAAAGAGGTAGTTGTTCGGTGAGCCCGTGTTGGGGCTTGAAACGACATTCCAACCGCCAACTGCAGGACCGGACAGCGCGTTTTGGCCTACAGCCGTATTGAAGCTCGGATAGCCTCCATCCGGAGGTGGACTACCCGCCTGGACTTTTGGCGAGAGCCCTGGACACACAATCAGCAGTGCGATGAGAAATTGGGGAGTTGCCTTTTTGAGCCAAATCAATGGATTCATACTTTTTCTTTGCTTTCCTGTTGGGTTCATTCGAACGAACAGATGACTGATCGTTGGAATCTTGGAACTGCTGTTTATTCCGCGCTGTGTTGATTCTAGCATTGCGGGCCCGAAGGCGAAGAAGCTGGGGGCGGGAAAAGGCCTATGGCGCTGGACGTCATCTGGGCTTCAGCGGAATCGCGAAGATACCGAGGTTTCTTTTGTCTTCTTTTGGGCGTGCCCCGCCTTACGCTCAGTTATTAGAAGAATATTGTGGTGGTCGCCGGCGGCGATTCGTTACCGGCAGTATCCGAGGCGATGGCTTCGACTGTGTTTTCTCCGAACACACCGTAAGCGGTAATCGGGCCGCCGGAACCAAAGCGGACATCCTCCAAGACGCCGTTGAGATAAACGTCGTAACGGATATTGGATTGGGCATCGAAATCATCGGTGGATTGGGCCCACTGGATTTGCATCTCCGTGCTGCCGTCGCCAAAACCGTATGCGCTCAAATTGGCGGGGGTGTTCGGGGGAGTGTGGTCATCCGGATTGGCCGGCAGGGTGGTGACGGTTACTGGGTTGCTGAACGGTGACCAGAAATTCCCCTCATCGCGACCGCGGGCAGTCAGTGTGTAGGCGGTCTCCGGCCGGAGAAACCGAAGGGTAGTCGACAGGTTGGGGTTCGGGGCTGTGTAAAGG
>JBKPLM010000259.1:0-31900 GCA_046731655.1 Verrucomicrobiota bacterium
GCATTGAGCTGCTCCATAACGAATCTTTGCGCCTCGTTAGGTTCGCGCAACACAGTGTGCAGTGTTGTCACTACCGGCATGCGCACATCGCGCAGCAAAGCCAGCAAGTGACTACCGGCCGGGCCACCGTAGATGCCAAACTCGTGTTGGACTGAGACGACCTCGACGTTGTTAATGTTTAAGAAATCCGCCGCGCGCCGATATGAATCGATCTCCTTTTCGTCGATCTCGAAACGGATACGCGTCGAATAGTCGTAGCCTTCAGGACGATCGTTAACCGCTCCCACGATGCATTCGCAATTTGGATACTCGGCTGCGACGGCCTCGCAAATGTCGGTCGTAAATGTCGCGATGCCGCATTGCCTGGGCATATAATCTCCCAGGAAAGCGACGCGGTTGATCGTGGTCATTAGGCAGCCTGAGTTAGTGTCTTCTCAACAAATGTCAGCCTTTCTCCATCGAGGATACTGGGACTAACAACACGCTGCCGCTCTCGACGGCTTGTCGCGCCTCGCCTCGGGGGAAGGCGGATCAACTCTCCTTTTTGCTTCGTAAATCCTGCACTAGCGCCTGGCTGGACAAAATTGCTTCCTGCGGCACCCGGCGCAAACCTCCCGCCAAGCCGAGCTTCGACAAAATCCAAATCAACCATTTGGTCGGGTCCCACTGCCAAGGCTTCACGCCATTACGATAGTCGTGCTGAAATTGATGGTGATAATTGTGATAGCCTTCGCCGAACGTAAAGAGCGCCAAGAAAAACGAGTCGCGCGCACTGCAGCGCGTCGAATACGGCTGACGCCCGATGGTATGGCAGGCCGAGTTAATCAGGAATGTGCCATGTTGAAGCACGACGACTCTTGCGACGCCACCAATTAGAAAACCGCCGAGCGCGCCGACCCATCCGTTCCAGAGAAACCCGGCGAGTGTTGGCAGGACGAAGCCAATCAAGACAGCGAGGAGATGAACATGTCGGTGTTGCCACATGACCAGCGGATCTTTCTTTAGATCGGCAACATTATCGAAGGGTGGTTGTGGCAAAAGCTTGAACAACAGCCAGCCAATGTGGGCGTGGAAAAAACCTTTGGTGATGTCGTACGGGTCTTCGTCGTGGTCCACATGTTTATGATGGCGACGATGTTCGCTGGCCCACATGAGGACAGAATTCTCAAACGCAGCGGCGCCACAGATGACCGTGAATAGACGCACCGGTAGTTTCGCCCGGAAGGTCATGTGCGAAAATAGACGGTGATAACCGAGCGTGATACTGAAACCGGTCGCGGCCAGTAACACGAAAAACAGAGCGAGTTGGAACCAATCAATACCGAAATACCACAGGTACAACGGCACGGCCGTGAGTGAGAGAAAAAACGTACCGATCAAGAACGAACTGGTTATCCAATTAATGCGATCGGTCGGAATGCGGAAAATCACGGAGAGAAAATTTTCGAAGAATTAGCGGCTCGTTGATGTCGGGCGACCGAGAATAACGTCTTCCTTTTTCCAGGAGTGCACGCTGCCGCAGTGCGCACAGGTAAACCTTTGTGTTTTTAGTTTGACTGTTGGCCAGCGTTTTTCCTCTATCGTCATTCCCGTATCCGTCAGCTTCGACGTTGAAGGACAACGTACCAGCAAGCTTTTGATACTAGGGCCAGTCTTTGCTTTTGGCCGTCGCGGCGGATCGAACAAGAATCTGGTCGCCATGTCAGAGTCGATAAACGATGCGCGCCTTGGCGGTGTCGTAGGGTGACATCTCCATTTTCACTCGATCACCAATTGTAAGCCGAATGAAACGCTTACGCATTTTCCCGGAAATATGCGCGAGAACAAGATGATCGTTCGCGAGCGCGACACGGAACATAGTTCCGGGAAGCACTGTTCTAATGATGCCTTCCAGTTGAATGGCCTTTTTAGAATTCACAATTCTTGGTCACTGATGGCTGACTGCTGATTGCGGCGGAATTACCGCCGACTTTTGACTTCCGACGTCTGACTTCCAGACCGCTATCAGCTATCAACTCTCAATTATATGGACTTGGTTCGTCCTACCAGCGCTTGCCTGCAAATGCGCGTTTTCCGCCACCGCCCTGAGGACGGGGACGCTCTTCGCGCGGACGCGCTTCGTTAACAGTCAACGCACGGCCGTTGAGTTCGTGGCCGTTGAGTGCACTCATCGCAGCGTTGCCTTGTGCGCCATCGTTCATCGTGACGAACGCAAAGCCGCGAGATTTGCCAGTCATCCGGTCCATAATCAGATGGACTTCGTTGACGGCTCCATGTTGTTCGAACAGATCCTGAAGATCGTTCTCGGTGGTCTCAAATGAGAGATTACCTACGTACAGTTTCATTGTGTTTTGATTTTGGAAAAACTACCGAGCTACAGAGCCGTTCCCGTGAATCGGGTTTCAAACCACCAATGAGCGACGCCCACCTGACGATCTTCCGTGCAGTGAAGTTAAACAGAGTAATCCAATAGAGCCGGAGTATCGTTCAGATCAGGCAGAACGCAAATAATGATTTCACGGATGGAATTAAGTGAAGTGTAAGAAGGCAACCGATTATCTAGCGAGCTAGAACTTCTTTGTCTCGCCCGGTTTCATAAATATGACCCGTGGATCTTCCCCAACGGCAGCGCGTACGTCCGCTTCAGTCGATGAACCGGGCAGCGCACCGTAATGCATTGGAATAACAATTTGCGGCTTGAAATAACGTTTCACCGCCAGCCACGCCATCTGCGGGCCTTGCCCATCGGCTGCAGCGCCGACCGGCATGAGAATAATATTCGGATGATAAAATTCCTGGATCAACGCCATGTCGCCGAAGATCCAGGTATCGCCTTCATGATAGACAGCACGACCATCGGCAAATTCCAAGATGTATCCTACCGGCCGCCCACTCGGTTCGCTGCTATGCATCGCCGGTACAACATGGACCTTCACGTCTTCGAGGGTAAGATTATCGCCGACATTAACCGGCTCGATTAGTTCACGCGCTAGCTCTCCCTTCTTGAAGGGCTCCGGCATGTAAACGCTCACGATTTTCGCCTTGCTCATCTTTGCCAGCTCCACAGCGTCGCCCAGGTGGTCGCCATGCGAGTGGGTGACGAGAATATAATTCGGGTGATAACGCGACAGATCCTTGAACTCCGCTGGCGTCGCAGCATTTTTCGTTAGAAATGGATCAATCAGAATGTCCGTGCCACCAGACGAAACCAGCTCGAAGGCGGCATGTCCCAGCCAGGTGATCTGAATTTCATTTTTCTTCGGTTCCGCGGCTTGCGCATCGGCGAAGCCGTGCGCGATAACTAGCAGCAAACTGAGACAGACTATTTTCTCTCGCATTAAAAATCGTCCAACCTTAGCGGCTCAAATCATTTTCGCGAACTCGGCCTCAAATCGGGTCGAGATTCTGTTCCCGATTATGAAATCGCGAAACTCGCAAAACGGGAATTTGTCGCGATCATTCCCGACTCATCGCTTCGCTTTTTTACCTTCGAACTTCTACTGCCGAATTTTCTGCTGATTTCTTTGCAGGCTGCCGGGCATCGCTTAGCGGCCGTTGTCCTTGTGACGCGGTAGACGCCTGAAACGTGTGCCGTGTGTCAATTGCAGATAAGTATCCGGCACTTGCGTGCGGGCCGCCGCGCGAAATCTTTGAAAAAGCGCGGCGCGGCGGTCTGAAGTTGTGTGTTGCGCATAGTAAAGCGCGCAGTTTTGAATCAATGTTGGTTCCATATCAGTTGTTCGTTAATTTGTGCTGGCGGCGGATTGACGTGGGCGCTGATGTCTGGGCAATTTGCGTCGAGGCGCGTGATATACGCATCCACCAACGCCACGAAAGTTATCTCTGAACCCGCAATGTCGCCCGACAGATTTTGGAGCAATTTTTCAAGCTCATCTTTATGAGCAGCGATAGCATTCATGATGCCGTTTTGTGTGCAGAGAGAAGGGGCCGCACACCTGCGCGATCGATTGACGCTGCGCTATTACGCTGATCATACAGCCGCAACTGCGATTACCTAATGATTAAATCCAGTTTGTTTTCCTTGAGGTTTATGCCAGCGGCTGCGGCCCGTTCTTTCGCCTGTGTTTTCTGCTTTAGCCTTTTTTGCTTCCTGCTTTTTTGCGCTCCTCTGCGATCTTAATTAGCAGAGCGATCAAACTACTGGCCGCAGCAGGCGCGTTTCGTTAGACGGGAACTAAGCGCTCCCGCGGTCGGCCAAATCATATGTCCAGAGCCCAAGATGTCTTGACCAATCTTCTCGCGCTCGCGGATATTCGCATCAACGGCGCTCGTCCGTGGGACATACAGGTGCATGACCGACGCTTCTTTAGCCGAGTCCTGGCTTCCGGGACGCTCGGTTTCGGCGAGTCCTATATGGATGCCTGGTGGGATTGCGAGGCGCTGGATGAGATGTGTTGCCGCGCTATTCGTGCCGGCCTCGAGAACCGTTTTGCATTTCGACTTCCAAATGTCTGGGCGCTGCTCACCGCGCTTATCGTGAACCAGCAGACTCGCCGGCGCTCCCGAAAAGTTGGCCGGGTGCATTACGACCTGAGTAACGATTTTTTCGAAGCAATGCTCGATCCGAATATGCAATATTCCTGTGCGCTCTTCAGCGAGGGCGACGATCTCGCCGCGGCGCAAGTGCGGAAGCTGGACTGGGTTTGCCAGAGGTTGTGTCTCCAACCCGGCCTTCGCCTGCTGGACATTGGCTGCGGCTGGGGTGGATTGGCCCGTTACGCCGCTCGCCACTATGGTTGCCAGGTAGTCGGGATAACAATTTCGCGGGAGCAATTCGCTTACGCGGAACGTTGGTGTCGCGGATTGGACGTGGAAATCCAGTTGCGCGACTACCGCGAAATTACCGAGCGTTTTGATCGGGTGGTGAGCGTGGGCATGGTCGAGCATGTCGGGTACAAGAATTATGGTACCTATATGCGAGCGGCGGCTCGCTCGTTAGGCGAGGATGGATTGTTTCTTTGCCAGGGAATCTGTGGAAACTTTCCGCGCTTCCACACCGATCCCTGGATCAAACGCTACATTTTTCCGAACTCCGTGCTTCCTTCCCTCGCCCGCCTTGCGCGCGCTGCAGAAGGCGTTTTCATTCTTGAGGACGTCAAGAACATCGGGCCGAATTACGATCCGACGCTCCTCGCATGGGAAGAAAACTTCCGCCGCGCCTGGCCCCGCTTCGCAGATCGCTACGGCGAACGTTTCCAGCGGATGTGGCGATATTATCTGCTCAGTTGCGCGGGCGCATTTCGGGCGCGCAGTCTACAGGTCTTTTCAATTCTCTTTTCGAATCGCAGCGGCAATTGACGTAAATCTGGTAATGTTCGCCGTTAGGGGGCTCACTTTTCCGGCGATGCCTTCCAATCATCCGCTGGGTCCATGACCGACTGTGGACCAGTGCCATTTAACCAGGCCAGCGCATCCTTGTTCTCCTGCAAATATGCGTCCCAGAATGCGGTAGAGAGCGCGCGGATTACGCGATGATGATTCAGATTGCGCCGCCCGCGATCGCCGCGCAACGCGCGATCGGCGAAGACCGAATGGTCGGCGTCGTTGAGCACGACCTGATATTTCGGCACGCCGTGCAACGCGGGGTAAACGGTGAGCCGCGCATTCGCATCCGTCTCGCTGAGCGGCGAGACGTCTTTTGTTCCAGTCATCAACAGCCACGGGATTTTTACATCGCCGAAGGCGCGCTCCGCCGTTTCCGATTTCGGTGTGCTCGGACTCATGATGACAGCAGCGCGAATTCTTGGATCGGTCAGCTCGGTGCCGCTCATTAGGAACATTTCCCCACTTACTGCTTGAGTCGTAACCGCGCCGAACGAATGGCCGGACATTCCGATCCGGGTCAAATCCATTCGGTTGGCGAGCGGGCCGCTCTTGTTCCAGAATTGGAGTTGATCGAGCACCGCACGAATGTCGCCCACACGCAGGAAAAAATTCTCGAGCGACGCTGCCTTGCGCAGCGCGTCCATTCGCTCTGCTGGCGGCGCGTTTTTCCACACCAATTCGTCGCTGCCGGGATGTTGCACAAATACCGCGAGGTAACCGCGCGCCGCCCACCGTTCGCCGAGAAATTTGCTGCCCTTACGAGATCCACCCAGTCCATGGCTGAACAAAACGACGGGCGCAGGCTTGTCGTTAGGCGGAAAATAAATCCGAACTGGAATATCGCGACTGCGCGCAGCCTCGTGCACCGTCAAGTCGCGCATCTTCGGATGAAAATTTGGATCGACAACAAGCGGATCGTACGAACCTGCCCACGCGAAGTGAACCAATACGAGGCTAACGAAAACCAAAAATGCGCGGCGCATCATAGACAGTGACTGTTTCGAGCTTGGACTCGTTACAACGTCTGCAAGAACGAGGAGGCATCAACTTTCGCCGTGAATTAATGCCGTTTTCTTAAAACGCGAGTCCCGTGGTCATCCCGGCGGAGACACCGCATCGCTTCATTAACTCCGGCGACATGATACTGCGTCAAATCGACGTCCACGTCAGTCCGCGATTTATCCGGCCGAATCTTGATTGAACATTTCGATGCATAATTGACCGTATTTCAACGTGAAATATTAAATGGTCCGCTCACGAAGACTCTCGGTCCCGAATGGGAGCCGCAGGGGTGCCAGCGACATAGATGGGTTAAGCCGAGAGGTCGAAATGAGTCTGGCGCGAGCGAGTCAGGAGTCTAGACGCGACTCCCGTTTCACTTTTCACGGTCGTGCACATCTTCCGCGTCGGGGGATCGTAACCGGGCGAGACGGCACGAGACTCCTTATCGAATTAACCGCAAACGATGATCGGCCGTTCTTGTATGTCTGCTGGCTTCCAGTGCGCCTGCACGGTATGCACGACGCGGACCAGCCTGCGGTGCGCTCTCGCCAGGCCAGCGATTTTGCCAACCACTGCCCCTAAGATGGCAGCGACAATAGGTAGGACAATCAGTTGTTTGAGCGACAGAGCATCGAGCAGATAGGCCGCAAGGCTGGCGCCAAGGCCGAGCACTAACATCACCATGAGTCCCCTGGCACCGCTGGCGCACCCGCAGGCGTAATAATGACGATTGATATCGGCTTCCCATTGCCGCTTCTCCGGGTGCTCGAAATCAGGCGAGAGAGTAATGGTGCCGCGTCCACGTCTGCGCACAAGCCGGAACGTGGTAAGGCTGGTTAGTTCAGACGGATGGTTGATCTGCGAAGTCCGTTTCATGTTCAAGGCCCCTGGCATACCGATTAGAAATACGTGGCATGTTTCGACGTGCGAGCAATCAGGACCTGCCAATCTTCGAATTCAGGATCGGCCCTGTTGGGTGCCGTCAATGAATCGGGATCGCACGGTTCGCCTGTTGCCATGATGTTGCGAATGTTATCATCGACACATGTGTGCCAGAGCAGGCAGGAGTGACCCACTTCGTGGCCGAGCGTCCTCGGGCTATCGGGCGGGATGTTAAAGTTGCCGATGACCCCGACGTAATCGGTGATAACCAATGAACAACCAAGCGCTCCGGGCATTGAGCGAACTAGGAAGCACGTCACCGGCGCCCCATAACCCAGCACTCTTCGCCACGCCCCGTAGAAGCACATCGTGCTACTCTTGAATTGCAGGATGGAGCCTTCCACGACCCATTCCCCTCCCGCGCTGCACGGCGCATCCAGGATGTTCGCACCACTGCTTCCGGTGTCGGTTTGTACCCAGCTCGCATCCACCGTCTCGGCTCCGCCAAATCCCGACGCATAATGAAAGGGCGCCAACGGGACCAAACGGATGTTGGCATCTCGCTTATAAACATTTGCGGCCAGTTGCAGAAGGGCCACTGCGTTCTCTACCGACGCCACTGGCTGGCCTTTTTCGTCGCTGAGAATGACCGTGCAAACGCGAAGCAATTTTTCGGGCCGAATGCCGAGCAGGCCCAAAAGGGCATCACCCAGCCCGCCAATGATCAATATCAACCAGGTGATTCCATTAATGATCCACCTGATAATGGTCCCCAATAGCGGAATCATTTCCAGCAGCTCGACGATAAAGGCGACCGCTGAAAGAACCCATCCAAAAATGGATTCCAACGTGACCAAGATTGCATTCACTATTGTGGTGACCACATCCCACAGCACGCAGACGGCCGTGGTGACCCACGTCCATGCGACGCAAACGAGATGCGAGACCCAGGTCCACGCAACACAGACGATATGTGAAACCCAAACCCATGCGTCGCAAGCCCAGCTACAGGGCCACCAGTCACAACATTCATTGTAGCCCTGATCCTCCTCCTGAGTGCATTCATTGTAACCTTGATCCTCAGTTTGGGAGCACTCCTGATGTCGTTCTTCGCCCCATTCGATACAACCAGGCATAATTATGTTTCAGGTTCAGGGGTTGTTGCACGGATAAGCTGGGTCTCGGAACCGCTGTGAAGAAGATGCTCGTGCGTTGCTTGAGGGGGACGCATGGCCTTTGTGTAACCAATCTACGCCACAGTTGGCGAGCTTTTTTCACGAGCGCGATGGAAAACAGTTTCCTGGCCCCTGGCCGTTACTCAAGCGATGCTCGCGCTAAACTCGACGCAGCATTTCGCGCTACGCTCAAATAAATTTAGTCTTCGCGAGCTCGCGGCGCTTGGAATCTCAAGCGTCTAGACGCCGAAGGATTTTTTCGCCGCACTCGTCGAGCGCGTCGCAGCGACAATCCTCCACGCGCTTGAGCAATGTCTCCATTAGCTTAAGCCGCTTCATTCGCTCGCGCAGTTCCGCGATCTTTCGTTGGGAGAGCTGGTGCCAGCGTGTTGGTGGACGAGTCCCGGTCGGGAACCCGAAGAAGAGCTCGCGAATTTCTTCCAGGGTGAAACCGGTTTCTCGGGCGCGCCGCACCACAGCGAGACGGAAGAGCGTGCTGTTGTCGTAGCGGCGCCGCCCATTCTTACGCGTCGGTGGCGGGAGAATCCCGATCTGCTCGTAGTAACGAATCGCGGACGTGCGTAAACCAAACATGCGCGCGACATCGGAAATTGCCAGCTCTTCTGTCACTCCAAAACCTAACGACGAGCGCTCCGAACGCCACGAAAATCCCACGCGTCTTTCTTCGACCTCATATGATATCACCGAGACACGTCTCTTTGGTGCTATTCGCACGAATTTCACAATTAAAGGAGGACATCATGAAGAAGGTATTGCTCGTTTTTACAATCGGACTCGCAGCTGTGCTTCCTGCCTTGTCACAAACAAACGGCATCCACGCAACGAAGAGTCAGTTAGATGGCACCTGGGAACTGGTCTCCGGACAACCGCTTCCCAAAGGAGCACGGGATATCAAGATAATTTCGGAAGGACACTTCATTTTTGTTGCTTACGATACGGAGAAAGGGAAGCCGCTTTATACAGGCGGTGGAGCTTACATTCTGAACGGAAGCTCCTACACCGAACACATGGACTTCGCGAGCGATGAAATCTCCGGGGCCGGCCTGGTCGGTAAGGACCAACGGTTTACCGTAAAGGTGGACGGAGATACATTCATCCAGACAGGCACTCTCTCAAACGGAAAAGCTCTCTCGGAAACTTGGAAGCGGGTTAACTGATTCGCTCACATTTTCGCGTTTAGCTTCTTCATTTGATCCCCTACTGGCTGATGTAGGCGGCGTCCGGATCAGGTACTGCCTAATACTGTAGAGATTCATAGGCGTGCCGCCACCGATCACTACCAGGCTGGGTCTCGTCTGTCGGCCATTACGACTCCGAGAACGGCATCCCTCTGCTTTTTTCTCAAAAAATTGCCGTTGACTTAAAGTCGACTTGAACTCGTAGCGTCGAGCCATGAAGACATCATTTGTATTTATCGTCGTGTTATTCTTAGCCGCGTTATACCTCGTTTCCGGACGCTCAATTCAGGCGGACGAGACCGCTCTCTCCCAGTCAGCGAAGCGTGAATCGCCTTTCGCCTGCAACGCATTTGCGTTGTCGCCAGAGATAAGAAAACGGCATTTCGAGGAGCTAGCACCGACGTTGCTAAAATTGAAGAAGAGCACGCGCGAACTGCCAGATGGCTACGAGCTCGAGTTACCGGCGGATAAAAAAACGTATCAGCTGTTAACGGAATGGGCGTTCCAGGAGCGGTTATGCTGTCCGTTCTTCGATATCAACCTGCGCTTCGACAGAGAAGGCGGTCCGCTATGGCTACGTCTTACTGGCCGGCCCGGGACTAAAGAGTTTATTAATGAGGAGTTTGATCTCGCCAATTTCCGTTAGCACTCATCTGACAAGCGTTGTAGCCACGCCCTGTGGGGCGTCGGCATCTTCCGAGGCACATGTACGAGACGGCGCACAGCGCCGTGGCTACAGCGCGCCAGATTTATGAGATGGCTTTAGTAACACCATGCCACGGGTCTCAACTCAGGAGTTCGAACGATTGCCGCTGCGAGTCCATACGTTTCTGGCCGATGTGTCGCTGCACGACGTATGGTCCGTCGATCTGCCGCGTTGGCGTTCCGGAGTGACGCTCGATGAATTCCTACGAATGGCAAGGAATGGCGAGCTTGATACTTGTGGTTGCTCGAAACCTTCGTCGCTGTTCACACCCTCCCGTCTCGTTCGGATGTTGCTCGGCATTCGCTTCTTCGTTGGGCGGTTCTTCGGTTGGGATCGTGAGCCGTCTGCAATCGCTTCGAAAACTTTCGCAACGCGCCTAACCGGCACCGATCATTCGAGAACACTGGTCGCAGCAGGTACGCGCGATGGGTTTTTCCGCGTCGTGTACCGTTTCGAAAACGAGCAGCTTGTCGAGTTGATCAATCGAACAGCCCACGCTGCTGCGCTAACCGCCCTGGTTGAGACAGCGACTTCGTACCGATTCTATTTAGGCATCTATGTCCGCAGCGTAAGCCGTTTCACGCCGTTCTACATGGCATTGATTGACCCTTTTCGGAAACTGATCGTTTATCCGTCCCTGTTGCGTGGTGTCCGTACTCGCTGGAACCAAGCATTCAGCGCAGGATGACGTAGCCTTACTGTGACGCGGAGGCAGCAACTAGCTTCTGGAACCGCGGGTCCTTGCGCAGTGGATCAAACATTGGATCCAGCCGGAGTAACGCGGGAGTCAGTGGCGGATTTGCGGCCAGAGGCGCCTCGTATGGGATCGAAAGCAATTTCTCCAGGGTAGAAATGGAACGGTCGGGATCGCCGGTCCGGGCGGCTACCCGGGCAAGGATGTCGAGCGGCCTGGGACCTGTCAGCGCGTCTTTGTTGACCGGAAACAAGGCGATCGCGCGTTCGGCAAGAGTTAGTGCAGCGGCGTTGTTGCCAAGGCCCATGTTTGTAAGTGCGAGATCGCCCATTAGAATAAAATTTTCAGGTTGTTCCTTGAGTATAGGTTCCAGCTCGCTCCGAGCCTGACTCCAACTCTCGCGGGCGCCGGCGTAGTCGCCTGCAACTTCCTGCGCCCAGCCTAACCAAAAGCGCAGTTCACCATTGTAATAACCCAATGCTTGATCAGGTGTGGCCAATATTTCCTTTAGCCGCGCAATGGCCGCCGCGGGCCGGGCCTCCAGGATTGCCTGGTAAACTTGTGTTTCCAAGGCGTTGGCGTAGTCCGCCCCCAGCCGGAGGGGAGCCAGAAGCGTCGAAGCACGCGGTAGGTCGCCTTCGGCTTGTGCTATTCGCGCCTTTAACACAAGAGTATCTATGTCGTCGGGTGCTATATTGAGGATCTGCTCAAGCTTGGCCATGGCTTCGGGGAAACGGCGAAGGCAGATGTAGGAACGTGCGTGTTGCGACAGGAGGTTAACGTTCCGTGGGTCAAGCTTCTCGGCTTCGTTGAAGTACGCCTCGCTCTTCTCCCAGTTGCCTCGTCTACGTTCGACATAGGCAAGAGCCTGAGGAATCTGGCTGTTATTGGGCAAAAGCTGATGTGCCTTCTCAAGGTAACTCACCGCAGTGTCATAGTCCTTCAGGCAAGCGTAGTGATAAAAACCCTTCGCGAATACGGCCTCGCCAAGATTTGGTTGCAGCGTAAGCGCGGTTTCGGCTGCCTGCCGCGCTTCTTCGCGGAGAGCGGCGGTTGGTTGAAGACTCTGTGTGAGATAGCCGCTCGCGTCGACGGAAGAGAGCAGCGCCCAGCCCAAGGCGAACTTCGGATCCAATCGCACTGCTTCTTTCAGATATTTCTGCGCAGCGAGGGAGTTCCCAGGCGCGAAGCCGGGCCTTAGCGTATAAGCAAGTCCGCGCAGGTAGGCATCGTAAGCCTGAGGATTCTCCGTAGGTTTGGCGGCGATGACTTCTTGTTCCTGTCCCGTGAGCTTCGCTCGTAATTGGTCGGCGATGGCTTTGGATACTTCACTTTCTACCGAAAAGATGTCGGTGAGCTTGCGATCGAACGTATCCGACCAAAGATGCGAATCAGTGGCGGCTTTGATCAGCTGCACGTTCACTCGCACTGCGTCGGCGCTTTTTTGCACGCTGCCTTCCAGGATATGAGCAACGCCGAGTTGCTTTGCGATCTCGGGCAGGTTTTCCGGCGCGCTCTTATAGCGTTGTGTGGAGGTGCGCGAGATCACCTTCAAGTCGGCAATTTTGGATAAACGTGTCAGGATCTCGTCCTGTAGTCCCTCAGCGAGATATGCATTCTCCTTATCGCTGCTCAGGTTTTCGAACGGCAACACCGCGATCGATCGTTCGATCGGGGTCAAGGAACGCGTGCGTTGATACAACCAGGTCCCAAGCGCAATCGCTGCGATCGCCAACATCGCAGCGGCGGCTGTCAGCGCGCTCCTCCTGCGTCGCCAGCGTGCTTCAGGATTAAACCGCTCAGAGCAGCTGTGGACAGCAGAAAGTAACTCGCGTGCTGATTGCGGTCTCTCCTTCGGGTCCGGGGCCAGCATCGATTTCAGCAGCGCAATAGCCTGCGCTGGCAGGTGCAGGTTCCTGAGTTGTCCCAAGGGTAACTCATCGGTTTGCTTAGCGCGGATTTCTTCCATCGTACGTCCCACAAAAGGTGTCCGGCCGGTAAGTAGGTACCAAAGAGTAACTCCCAGTGAGTAGATGTCAGAACGCGTATCAATCGGTAATTGCCGAACGCCGGCGAACTGCTCCGGACTCGCAAAAGCCGGCGTGCCAATGAAGCCTGGCTGGGTCTGCTCGATTCCGAGCTCGGCCTGAGGCCCCATTACTTTGGCCACTCCATAGTCGATCAACTTTACCGTCAGGGCCCCGCTCGCATCGGATTCGAGCATGATGTTCGATGGCTTGATGTCGCGATGCACCACACCGCACGTCTCCGCGGCAGCCAACGCGCGTGCGGCTTGCTCGATTACCTGCAACGCGATGGCGAGCGGCATTGGCCCATCACGGCGCACACGCGCCTCCAGTGTTTCGCCCTTGACCAGTTCCATAGCGTAGAAACACTCGCCATCTTGCTCTCCGTAATAAGTGACTCGGGCAACATTGGGATGATGAATGTTCGCAGCCGCGCGCGCTTCGCGCAGAAAACGCGATCGCGCACCGGCATTCTGCGCTACGCTGCGATCGATGACCTTAAGGGCAACCTCCGAGTTTAATACTGTATCGCGAGCGCGATAAGTTACTGCCATTGCTCCCGCGCCGAGCTCAACCGGAAAACCATCCGAACCCACTTCCACCTCGAAGTGTGCATATCTCAGTGCTCCGGGCGTTAGCCGACTTCGGGCCGCTGGTCTTTCCGGTTCTTCGCCGCCCGCGAGAAAGCCAAGGCCAACGAGGCAACGCAAGCATTCGCCTTTAGGACCAACTTGAGTCAGCGGTCGCCCACATGTGGCGCACGTCGCCGCAGCTTGAAGATGGCCGTCCGCAGTTCCAAGACCAATGCCTTTGTCGTCCATGCGTAAAGTCAACTCACGCCATCAATATTTGATAGAGGTGATGCAGCTCCTGATCGACATCTGCCGGATCCGAGACGGTATTAGCCACTTCCATTCTCAACGATTCGCGGTAACGCTGGCGCAGGCGTGAAAGCCATGTGCGCAGAGTCGCGATTGGCACTCCGAGTCGAGCCGCGGATTCCTCTTGATTCAGCGGTGTGATGCTTCCGCCCGCGACGAACGGTCTTAGTTCTTCAAACCACTCCGCTTTGCCTTCCGCCACAAATGCGGTTTGCAAATTCTGCCAGGCCCGCGAAACGATTGTCGACGCCCAGACAAGATCGTAGCAACCGGCGTCGCTGAGATGAGCGGTCGCCAGCATTGCTGCCTCGGCCTCTGGAAGATATTCGTCGATCGAAACAATCTGACGACCGCCACCTCTCTTCAGAGCCCGGGCGCGATCATACTCATTGTATAGAAAATTCTGGAGCGATCCTAACAGGAACGTGCGAAGCCGGCCCTTTTGCTGGTCAGCGCGGTTCAGGGTGTTTTGCTCGAGAAGGTGAGCGAAGAAACCCTGAACAAGATCCTGCGCATCAGCTGATGAAAAACCACGGTGCCGGAGAAAACTGTAAAGGGGTGGCCAATAGGCTTCGCAAAACCCGGCGAGCGCTTGCTGAGCAGAGTCGGCTGATTCCTCCTCGCGCGCACGCAACACGACGGTCCAATGCGTCGTTTGAAACGAAGCACCGCCCTCCTGCAGTGTTCCCGGAATCGCTTTCGTTCGCGAAGCGTCGCTGAAGCAAAATGATTTGGCGAGAACAAAATCACGCGAACTGCCGAGAAATTAATTCTCGATGGGACTAAATTCAGTCGAGCACGTTCGTCGTGATTGCCGGCACCTCCAACGGAGGATTTGCTGTGGTGGCAGCCGTGTCGGCGGCGATGGGATTTCGGGCGGCTACGCTTGGGAAATGCAGGCGACACGCCCGCCGTTACAGTTAATCAATATTGGGCAAGAAGTTGGTTCTCGCCGCTTCCGTTCTGCCCGACCAAAGAAATCTCGGATCCTCGCGAGCTCATCTGGCCCAGCCCGTTCGTTCGATGTTCGCTCTGCTCTTGGGCGATCGCGCCCAGGCTCAAGGCTGCAAACGCCATTGCTACAGCCGCTGCAACTTTCGCTTCGATAGACAGCTTCATACCCGGGATGGCTCGTTGACGAGGACGATGGTTGATTCAGCGGGCATGTGCTCTGGAGAGACTTTCAGAAGAAGTTCCCTCCAACCGCCTTCGAAATTAAACGAAGCCATGCTATTTACGAGCAACGGATCGTGACCGCGGCCGCCGGCCCTGCCGAGCGACTGCCAGGTGTCGCGCAGCCATTCAGCAAATCGGATGCACTGTTTTTTCATATTCGTTCAAATACATGAAGCCAACTGGTTTGACCTCGGTGGCCTCCGGGTGGTTACGGCCTGCGAAGACGCGGACGAAAGAAGCACGCACTCTCCGGGAAACGTTGCCGGCCCGTTTTGTCCAGTAAGTGAGCCAGCTCAACGAGGCATCCGCGAAGATTTCAGCGCGGACAACTTCCGGGCAGACGTTCAGCAATTTACAAACATTGACAAATGAATAGGGCCACAAAAAATCATTTGCGGTGACCCAACTGTACGCATCGAGGTAGAGCTCCTGCTTGACGCCCTTGGTCGCCGAATGAAACCGGCGCAAATCGCGAGCGGCTTGTTTCAGCACGCCGAGAGCCAGGTCTTTCTCAGGGGTGGGCCCAGGCGGTTGCGCAGGAGCAACAGAAAAGTGTCCGCTGTAAGCGTTATCAGATTTCGCATCTGAAAATGCATTCGTCTGATCGCGCGTTAGCCGCGACGTGGCTTGATCTGCCCCGTTTTCGACCGCGGAACTGGTCGGAAACAGGACAAATGGACCGCTGAAACCGGTCTTACTAAGGGGATCTTCTACGAGGAGGTTCATGTGGGTTTCGGTTGGTTGACTCGATTGGGTTCTGCTTTTCTAAAGATTCTACGGGCGGACATTTCAAAATATTTCAAACTTTTTTAAGTTTTTTTGTCCTCAGCCCCAAAAACCGATCCGGGAGACTGGGAAACGGACGCTCCGAAAGTCCGCCGATCGGACGGACTCGTCCTTTGGCGAGCTTGCGGGCGGGGCGACCCGCCAATAGAACCTTACGAGAGAGGCACGAATCCCTCGATCGAGGCGTCTCGTTCGGGTTTGATTGTCGGCCGCGCGGCGTAAACTCTGTGAAATGACTGACGAACAACGGGACGAACAGTTCTATCGCGATACGGAAAGTATCGCTTTTCCGAAACTGGACGATCACCAGCTTTCTCTGCTTGAGCCTTTGGGGAAAAGACGTGTGCTTAAACGTGGCGACCTACTCTTCAAAGCGGGGCAGCGCGATGTCGGCCTGGCCATTGTCTTGCGCGGCGAACTCGAGGCTTTTGAGCAACGCGATGACGTCGAACAGATTCTCGGCACCGCGCATGAGCGCGATTTCCTCGGCGATGTCGCGATGCTCCAAGGCACATCGGTCCTTGCGACAGCGAGGGTAACGGCGGACGAGACGGAGATACTCCACGTGCCCGCGACTGAACTCCGGCGCGCGTTCGCCGAATTGCCCGGTGTGAGCGAGCCGATCGTAAAGGCATTGATCATGCGTCGCAAACGATTGCGACGCGATCGGGAATTTGCCGGGTTGCGCGTTCTCGCGGCAGCCGGTACGCGCGAAGGACATCAGCTTGATGATTTTCTCGACAAGAATCGCATCCCTCATCGGCTCATCGAATTCGAGAGCGAACAAGGACAGGCGCTCAGCAAACGTCTGCACTTAACCACTCGCGATTTGCCCGCGCTGATTACACCGGCCGGTGCTCCTTTGCGCAGGCCTTCATTGCGCGAAGTCGCGCAAGTGGCCGGCTTACTGCGTCCACTCGCGTTCGAGGATCAAAGTGAAATTATGTCGGACCTAACGATCGTCGGTGCAGGTCCGGCTGGTCTAGCCGCGGCTGTTTACGCCGCCTCCGAGGGATTGCATACGGTCGTTTTAGAAAGTTACGCTCCGGGCGGTCAGGCTGGTTCGTCTTCTCTGATTGAAAACTTTTTTGGTTTCCCGACAGGGATCAGCGGCGGCGATTTGACCTGGCTCGCGCAGCTCCAGGCATATCGGTTCGGCGCGAAATTTTCCACGCCGGCGCAGGCTCTCTCCCTTGAGTACAATGCGACCGACAAATATCACGCCTGTCTTCAAGTGGAAGGTTGCTCGGCTGTTTTGCGCGCAAAAGCTGTCCTCATCGCGACCGGCGCGGATTATCGCCGTCTCGACGCGGAGGGGCGCGAGCAATTTGAGAATATGGGCGTTTACTACGCCGCGACGGCAATGGAAGGACAGCTTTGTCGCAACGAGACGGTTGTTGTCGTTGGCAGCGGCAACTCGGCGGGCCAAGCCGCGATGTATCTTTCCGAGGGCGCTGCCAAGGTGTTGCTCGTCGTTCGCGGGAAAGACATTACCAACAAAATGTCGGACTATCTTTCGCGCCGGGTGCAGGCACGCGAGAACATTGAAATCCTTTGCCAGACAGAGATCCGCAAGATGTTCGGCGGGAAAAAGCTCGAACAAATCGAGCTGGAAAATACGCAGACGGGCGAACGCCGAATGGTTCGAACGCCGGCCGTTTTTTCCATGATTGGGGCGAAACCGTGCACCGAATGGTTACCGCCGGAAATCGAGCGCGACCAGAAAGGGTTCATCAAGACCGGGACCAGCGTCGCCGGGGCGCCAGCGTGGCAGGCGAACAAACATGAACCCGGTCCACTCGAGACGAGTCTCCCGGGAATTTTTGCCGCGGGCGACGTGCGTTCCGGCTCGGTAAAACGATGCGCCGCTGCAGTCGGCGAAGGCGGCATGGCCGTCGCCGGTGTCCAGATCAGGTTGGCTTCGTCAACTTGATCGGGCCTCTTGAAGCCAACAAACACAACTAATCAGGGCACTCGCTCCGACACGTTATACCAATTCCATTCCCAGGTTTTGCCGTTGTCGGTAGAAAACGCCTGGCTCCATATCGGACGATCTTTATTTCGCGCATCCCATCTAAACATCATAATAATTGGAATTCCCTTGAACGTGTCTTTGCAGAAGAAGTGCCCTACGTTGTTTTCAAATGAGCCGACCACAGGCGGATCCAGGACGCCCGAGTTGCTGGCGACCCAGTACAAGCTCCACAACCTGGTTTTCGGATTAAAGAGGCGCAGCGTGAGCCCTTCGAAATGCTTACCCTCCTGACCCGGCATTTCGGTAGTGGAATAAATATCCATGTCCGCCGTGCCACTGAGGATTTTGGAATTCTCATCGTACGAATCGAACTCGGTCCAATCCTTGCAGTTTTCGAGCCTCTTGTTGAGCCGTCGATTGTGCATTTTCCATTTGCCCACTAAAAAATCGAAGTCGCTCGGAGACGATGTCGCCGATGCCTTAATTTTTAAGTCACCCTTCTCGTCAAAACTCAATTTTGGAATTGATAAGCTGGGATCGGTCGTCAAAACGGTTGTCTGAGCTCGGCCGAAGCTACAGACGGCAAGGAACAAAATGGTGATCAGATATTTCATACGTTTCGTCTGGGTTCTCGTGAGATAGCATCGGACACGACGCTTGATGTAACGGTTATGCGCGGTAACTCAGCTAGCTTCATTGCATGAGCGGAACCCCGACGATTGTAGTGTCTTTGAGCTGATCCTCGTCCTTGATCGTGCCGTCCGGTTGAAAGTGACCGACATAGGAGTTCGCGATCACGTGTAGCGCACCGTGCGCGATCGCGCCAGTGGTCGGCTCAGCAAAATCAGGGTGATGATGCGACTGTAGGACAATGAGTCCTGCGACAAGCGCGCCTTTATCGGCGAGGTCGATGCGAACGACGCGGCCGGGATTCGTGACGTTTTGGATCCCGATCAGATCGCCTTCGCACCAATAGAGCCCGTCGCAGCCGCCGGTCACGACCGTGTCGGGCTGCGGTAGTCGCGTCGGCGCGCCTGTTGAAGTGTCGATCTTTGCAATGCCGGTTGAGATCGCGATGTAAAGATTCCCGTCCGCACCGAGAGTGATGCCATTTGCGCCGGCGACCGCGCCTTTGCTCCCGAACGCCGTGAGCGTTTTCTCATGCGGCTTTTTGCGAAACAGGGTGCCGCTCGTCGAATCCGTGGCATAGATAATTCCGTTAGGGGCGATCGCGACATCGTTGAGCTGCATCGCCTCCGGTGCGTCGAATCGGTCTGCGAGGCGGCCGGTCTTCAAATCGTAACAAACGACTGCGTTCCGCCGTTGCGTCTTCGATTCATTTAGAAAACCATTGGTGCTGACTGCGTACAACTGCTCTCGCGCCAGATCGACAATCATCCCGAGCACACAATCGAGCTTGTCCTCCACCCTGGAAAACTCGCGGGCATCGCCTTTTCGATCCGTCACGACAATTTTCTTTTGCGCGACGCTGCCGATAAAGAAACGATCGCGTTTTGCGTCGTACGCAATGCCTTCCGGAATGAGCTTCGGATCGGTCAGGCGAAACGCCACCGGTGCATCCAATGTTCGCGGTTCATCATTGGCAAGTTCGTTGCGAAGCTTCTGAAATTCCGGATCACGCCAAATTGATTCAAAGCCGACATCGCGCACGGGGATGAGGCCGAGCTTGCGGCTCTTCAAAGTGCGCAACAACGTGAGCGCAGCGTCACGTTCACCGAGTCCGATGCGAGTGATTGCTTCATAAAAGACCAGCAAACCGTCATCGGGTCGTTGCTTTCGCAGCGACTGAATTCGCTCCAAGCTCGCCCGTGCTGCGACTTGTGAATCATCAGCGGCACTTGCCTGCCCTGACGCCAAAAGAATGAGCAGGCTCGCGCAAATATGGACCACGACCTGCGAAAGCTTTGACTTACCGGCGGTCATTGAACGGTGGATCTTCCGCGTTGAACGCTTCCTGCCTACTTCGCAAAGGGCTTCCTTTTTCACAACCTTGGGGCATTTGGTCGGGTAGCCACCGGTAGTTTTCTTCCAGAACGGTCATCAGACCCTACATAGACCCCGGTCCACGCTACGGTTTCAGGTCCAGCAGTGCTTTTCCGTATTCTATGTCGACCGGAACCGAGACGTGATCGTGAAAGTCGAGCCATTTGCCGTTTACCTTCCTGTAAAGTGACGTAAACCGGATCCATACGCCGGATTTTCCGCCATGCTTTCGCGTGCCGCTGATCATTTGCAATCCGGTCGCATAACCAAGCTCGCCGGTAGCGCCGACGTGCAGATCGCGCGTCTCGACGCGCAGATCGCTCTCATATTGGCCGAAGAATTGCTGCCAATCCGCGCGATAGGCGGCCTTCCCGACGTACTGTAACGGCGGCACAACGTCGTACGCGACGACATCATCCGTGTACAACTCCATCACGCGATCAACATCTTTGGCGCTGACCGCCTTTGTCCAATGATCAAGCCAGCCATGAATTTCCTGCGCCGCGGCCGGATCGCCCAGCGCAGCCGGTGAGCTTTTTGTTTGCCCGTTCGCTGCGATCGATGCCATCGCTGCCACGCTAGAGATAAAAAATCTAAATGCTTTCATAGTTCATTCCTGATCGAGCGATGGTGGAGCAGCGGCGGCATCAATGCGAAGGTGATTAACTTACCCCTTTGCTTCGAACGCTTCTTTATTTACGACGTACGGCATTTTGGTCGGGTTGCCGCCATAGTTGCCTTCCAGCACATCGATTAGTCCCTGGACAGTGCGTCCTGCCATCCCTTTATCGGGATCAACCGAGAGCCGCGTGATCAGCGCGCCGCTGGCAAAATGATGAAATACACGGCAGCGATCAGCGATCTCGCGATCGAGCAGTGGTGAGTCTGGCGGTAGCGGTTCCTTCCCGAAAACGTCAAGCGCGGCGCCGGCGATGACTTTTTCTTTCAACGCTTTCGCGAGTGCTTTTTCATCTACGACCGGGCCGCGTGAGGAATTCACGAGGTACGCTGTCGGCTTCATCTGCTTCAGCGTCTGCTCATTGATAAGGTGGTATGTGGGCTTGTCTGTTTCGCCTTCTCGCAGTAGCGGCACGTGAATGGTCACGTAATCGGCGCCACGCAATGCTTCCTCGAACTCCACGTACTGGATCCAGGTCTTTTCTTTCTGAATGCCTCGCGCGTGGCGCAAGTCCATCAACTCCTGAATCGCAGCGATGAACTGATGATTCTGATACGCAGGATCGTAGCAAAGAATGTTCACGTCGAATCCTGAACATTTCTTAATCATCGCAAGGCCGATACGTCCTGTGCCTATGACCGCAATCGTTTTGCCCGTGACTTCGTCGCCGAGGAACGGCAGGAACGGATGCCATGACGGCCACTTCTGTTCGCGCACCAATCGCTCGCTCTGCCACATCTTGCGCGCGAGAATGCCCATCATGAAAAAAGCGAACTCGGCGGTTGCTTCGGTGAGCACATCCGCCGTATTTGTGAACGGGATTTTGTATTTGTTCGCGTCGGCGCGGTTGATGTTGTCAAAACCGACGGCGATCTGCGCGACGACCTTGAGCCTTCCCTTCCCCGCTTCGAACACTTCGGAGTCGATCGGATCGCGCAGCGTGGTAATCAACCCGTCGATGCCACTCTTCACTTTCTCGATGATCAATTTCTTCGGGGGTGCCTCCGGACCCTGGAAAACTTCAAGATCGTAACCGCGCTCGCGCAGCCGGTTCTCCGCAGCCTCGCCGATGCGAGAGGTGGCGAATACGCGGAATTTTTTCTTCTCAGTCATGGCTTGGGAAATGGAAGCATGTGTTTATCGGATCGACAATTCACGTCTTTATTTATCCTCTCCCTTTGACAAAGGGATTGTGTGTTGCGTGATATTCGCAAAGGAAAACAGTCGATCTCCTCACCCTCCCCTCTCCTCGATCGAGGAGGAGAGGAAGCCCGTCATAGATCACTGGTCACTCGCCACTGATTTCAAAGATTCTTTTTCACCCACGCTCCGACACGATCGAGTGCTTTCTCAATGTTCTCGATCGAGTTCGCAACGCTGAAGCGCAGATAACCTTCCCCGAAGTTGCCGAAAGCGGTACCGGACAGCGCCGCAACGCCCGCGTCGTCAAGCAACGCGTCCGCCAGTTTTTTCGATGGCCAGCCGGTTTGGGTGACGTTTGGGAAAACGTAGAATGCACCGTGAGGCGAGCGGCAGGAGAAACCCTTGATCTTGTTGAGGCCAGCGACCATCACGTCGCGCCGTTTTTTGAATTCGGCGCGCATCGCCTCCACCGACTTCTGGTTTCCGCGCAGCGCCTCAATACCGGCGACCTGCGTGAAGCTCGCGGTGCACGAGTTCGAGTTAGTCATCAGACGAGCGACATGCGCCGCGAGATCGGCGCGCATCACGCCGTAACCCATGCGCCAACCGGTCATGGCATATGTCTTGGAGAAGCCGTCGAGTAAAATGCAGCGTTCCTTCATCCCGTCGATCGACATGATGGAATGATGCTCACCTTCGAAAATCAGTCGGCTGTAGATCTCGTCGCTCAATACCATGACGTTGCGATCACCAATCGCGCGCGCGATGCCGTCGATGTCTTTCTTCTCTAGGACCCCGCCGGTGGGATTCTGCGGTGAATTTAAAATGATCAACTTTGTGCGGTCGTTGATCAGTCCGGCCAGCTCATCGACGTCGAGCCGAAAATCCAGGTCCTCGCGCAATCGGATCGGCACGGCTTTCGCATCGACGTAGTTGATCATTGATTCGTAGATGGGAAATCCGGGATTCGGATAGATGACTTCATCGCCTTCTTCAACCAGCGCAAGAATACTGAAGAAGATGATGGGTTTGCCACCGGGGACAATGACCACTTCTTCCGGCGTAACATTTACCCGTCGCGTCTCGCCCACGTGCTGAGCGATGACCTCGCGTAGCTGGGGCAATCCCGCGGAAGGGCCGTAATGGGTGAAGCTCTTGTGAAGGGCGTCGCACGCAGCGTCGATGATGTTGGCCGGCGTATCGAAGTCGGGTTCGCCAATCTCGAGATGGATAATATCGCGCCCCTTAGCCTCCAGCGCCCGCGCTTTCACCAAAACTTCAAAAGCGGTCTCGGTTCCGAGACGCGCCGTACGCTTGGCGAGGCGAAGGTCGTGGGCTTTATGCATGGCGGTGAAGAGAGATTATGCGCGGACGAAGTCTTCTCTCAACCATCAATACTCAACTTTCCGGTGTAAGCGCGCAGTTTATCTAATACAACCGGGCTAATTCGCGTCCGCGAACGATTTTTGTGAGTAATTATCGCTGGGCTCGATTATTCGCCATGGGGCTTTTGTTGGTAAGTCTGACGCCTCAAATCGAAGCTAGAAAACGTTCGACAAAAAAGACGGCTCACAAAGAACGGCAATCTGCGGCCCAGATTGAAGCAGCCGCGCGCCTGCAAATCTTCCTCGACCGATCAAACTTTAGTCCCGGCAAAATTGATGGGGGCTATAACGAATTCACCTGGAAAGCTCTTGCACTCTACCGCCAGTCTCGTGGCGAACAGCCACAGTTGCCTCCACGCGATGCGAAAAGCAATGTCTCACCCGATATCAACGGTCTCGATCTTGCCAGCGTTGAACCGGTCTTCATCGTCTACTCCGTAACGCAAGCGGATCTGCAGAATGTAGGAAAATTACCGGCATCTCCAAAAGAACAGTCAAAGTTAAAGACGCTCTTGTATCCCGCTCCAGCAGATGCAATCGCAGAGAAGTTCCACTGCGACATTCACTTCCTGGAGCAGCTCAATCCCGGCAAGACCAAGTCGATCAAGCCTGGCGATCAGTTGCGAGTCCCGAATGTTCAGCCATTCGAACTAGGAACGGTCAAAGACATCAAGCCGGGCAGCGAGACTAACGCACCAGCTGCTAACGAACTTCCGGACGAACCGGACAAAACGCAGGCGGAGCAACCGCAAGCTTCTCAAGATCCATCCGCGAGCTCGGGGTCGTCGCCGTCGACTTCTGTCAAAATCGATACGAAAACGAACATGCTTGGGGTCTTTCAAGCTGACAAGTTAGTCGCCGCTTACCCAGTCACCGTAGGATCTGCGCAGACCGCTTCGCCTATTGGGGACTGGAAAGTGAAGGGAGTGGCCAAGTCGCCGCGGTTTCGTTACGACGAAAAAATGCTGAAGCACGGCGAACGCAGCGGCCATTTCTTCATGTTGCCGCCTGGGCCTCGAAATCCAGTGGGCGTTCTCTGGATCGCGCTCAACAAAAAAGGAATCGGCATTCACGGCACAGCTAGTCCCGATTCCATAGGACGCTCCGCAAGCCACGGCTGCATCCGACTGGCCAACTGGGACGTGGTTCGCCTTGCCGAGCGAATCAAGTTTGGAACACCAGTCTCGATCCACTAGTCCTCCACCTCTCCGCTTCGGATGGTGAATGGCTTAAACGCGCCGAATGCTTTCGCGAGCGAGCAATCGCGGCTATAGTTTGGTGCTTTGAAGCGCCGTTGGTTTTTCATCAGTTTCCTTCTTGTTGTGCTCGTCGCAGTGCTCGCGGTGCACATCGATTGGACCTGGAAACGAAAACTCTCGCCGCGCGGTGGGCGTTATTTTTTCCATCGTGTCGAGCTGGCGGTGCCGTCGTTCCGCCAGGCCGATGAAAAATGGCGCGACGATCCGCTGGGCGGAATCGAAGCCAATGGCACCCTCGGCGGCCAAGGCTGCGCCGTGGCTTCCGCGGCGATGGTGTTCAAGTTTTATGGCGTCGAGACCGATCCGCAGCAGTTAAACTGGTTTTTACCATCCGTCGACGGGTACACCGAGCAAGGCTGGGTTTATTGGGATCGCGCGGCGTGGTTCGCGCCCGATCGGGTGCGTCACGTGTATGAAGATTTGGCATCGTATCAGCTCATTGACTCGAATCTTTCCCGTGGAAATCCGGTCATCGTGCGAGTCCGAATGGCAAACGGGGTCACGCATTTTGTCGTCATCGCCGGTAAGGACGGATTCGATTATCTGGTGCAAGATCCCGGCGGCGGTGCCGCGAAAGGCCTCTATCCGTTGCGCGAGCTCGGCAGCGACATCGAAGGGTTACGATTTTACGAGCCTATTGCGAACGCGAATTCGCAACTCGCCGTCAAACGGTGAGCAACTAAAGCAAGCCGCCGAACATTAGCCTTTCGGCGGCCATTCAACGCCAGCCAATTCCTTTGGTAACTGTTTGGGATCGGTCGGGTAGATAAGCGACATATCCGGTTTGCCCTTCGCGCCAGGCAGAAATTCAGTTTCCTCCGGCGCGGCGACAATCAGCCAGAGTACCTCCGACTCAGTGTCATTGAATACCTGGCGCAACTCGCCGGGACCGACCAGCACCCCGCCGTATTTCGGCACGGTCAACGTTTCGTCGCCTACGCGAATGCGACCCACGCCTTCCAAAACGAAATAAAACTCCTCCGCGCGGATATGCTTGTGGAGCGTGGCGGCGCTATTCGGCGGGTAGCGCCAAAGCCTCGCTCCAAGATTCTGGCTCCCTGTGCGCTCCAGATAATCCGCGTTTGGGATTTTCATCAGATTGGACGGCCGCCAATGGAGGTCCGCCGGCGTAATTACGAAATAACGTTCTATTGCTTTCATTGTTGTTTCCCAGGTAAACGGTAGTTGGCGATTAGTGAAACGTCGTTGGACTCGAATTTTCGCGGGAAGAATCGCCTAAATTTTCCGAATCTTCTTCGCGTTCACGCGCCACCTTCCTCGCACAAGCGGAGCGCCAGAGAGCCGTCACACAATTGTAACGGCGAACCAATTCGTCGCCATTCATCTGCCACCGGGCCAAAGTAGGAAGTAAACAGACCATCGACTGGTGGTGGCGGAGTCTGCGCGGCAGCAGACTCCGCCCCGACCAGCTCACCAGCGGGATGGTTGCCAATTTCCGAAATGCCGCCCTGTCCGGCGGAGCGTTTCTCCGCTCCTCACTCAATCTCAGCGCCCCAAACGGTTCCGGTATATTTGCCGACACGATATGTGACCTTGACTCGGTCGTTTTCGCGCAATTTCTCCCATCGCGCTTGATCGGCGTGGACTTGAATCCTGCGGCCATCATCGAGCATTCGAACTTGTACAAGCCACTGTTCGGCCTTTAACGCACGCGGATCGCGGCTGGTGCCGCGAGCCTCTGGTTTCATCACGTACCCATCAACTGCGATCTCATCATTCGCCATCGGACGAGGTTGCTCATCCGGACTGGGCGCGGATTGAGTACCCGGCGTTTTTGCCATTGGCAGCGCGGCGGCGATATGCTCCTTCGCAAGCACGACAGCTTCCCCACTCTTCTTTTGGCAGCCCGTGACGGCGATTGTCAAAAATGCTGCAACGACATACACGCGAATACTCGTTCGTAACATTTCAGTGACTTGATTGCCTCTTGTTAGTCCCAATGTGGGATGTAGCATGGCCATGTTCTCATGCACCGAAAACGAGGGTGAATTATGGGTGTGATGTTGCAAGCGTTTTATTGGGATTGTCCCAAGTTGGAAAATTGCGAGCATCAGTGGTGGGTTTTTGTTAAATCGAGGCTGCCGCTAATCGCACAGGCCGGTTTCACTGCGCTCTGGCTCCCGCCCGCAAATAAAGCGGCCGGGTGGAAGTCGATGGGCTACGATCCCTACGATTATTATGACTTGGGCGAGTTCGATCAGAAAGGTGGCGCGCCTACCTGGTTTGGTTCGAAGGCTGAATTGCTCGACCTTATCCAGTCTGCTCACGCGGTCGGGCTACAGGTATATGCGGACTTGGTGTTCAATCATAACAGCGGTGGCGATGCCCAGGAACTGAGTCCGATCGACGGCCAGTCGCGCTGGACGAAGTTCGACCCAAAGAGCGGAAAATTCCCGCGTGACTGGAAATGTTTTCATCCCAGTCAGTATGAAACATGGGATGGCGCCACTTTCGGCGACATGCCGGACCTTTGTCATCGGACGCCTTTCGTTTATACCGAGCTAATCAACCATGCACGCTGGCTCTTGGAAGAAATCGGGTTCGACGGATTCCGCTACGACATGATCAAAGGTTATGGCGGTTGGATGGTTCGCTCGATTCAGGAACTGCGCGCGCTGCGTGGCAGCACCAGTTTCAAACCGTACGCAGTTGGCGAATGCTGGGACAGCGAGCGGACAATTGATGATTGGCTCGATGAAGCAAATGCGTGGTCCGACAATCCAGTCGGCGCATTTGATTTTCCGCTGCGCTGGCGGTTGCGCGATCTGTGCGACAGCTACGGATTTAGCCTTCGCAATCTCGTTGAGGGTGGAGTGTTAATGTGGGATCGCCCGGCGCAAGCTGTCACCTTCGTTGAGAATCATGATGTGGTGCGCGACAGTCCAATCATTAACGACAAGCTGCTCGCGTACGCCTTCATCCTCACGCACGAAGGTTATCCCTGTGTTTTCTGGCAGGATTACTTCAACTGGGACCTCGCCCAGCCAAACAATCCAAGCGGCATCAACGCGCTCATCAAGGTTCACGAACAAAACGCAGCCGGTCCGACGCAGGTGCTTTTCGTGAACGACGACCTCTATATCATGCAACGCCCGGGCGCTGGCGATCAACGGGGACTGATCTTTGTGTTAAACAACCGCGGCGACTGGAACGGCACGTGGGTTCAAACACAGTGGAATAACACACGGGTCGTACCGGCGGCATGGCGCGGCCGCGACGATCTCAACACGCCGCAGGAACATTGGACTAACGAGTCCGGTTGGGTGGAGCTCTGGGCGCCACCGCGAGGCTACACAGTCTATGTGCCGAGATGAGTTGAAGGATTTGAACACGCAAAATTGATAATGGAGGGCGGAGCTCTGCGACGCTTCGTGAGCGCTCTGGCGATCGTGCGTGCATGTTGAGGTTCGCAGAGCTCGGCCCTCCATCTGTGCGCTTCTAACGGGCGAGGTACCTACGCTGTCGGGATTCGAAACCATCGCCAAAGTAGCTTTCCACCACTGATCGGTCTCGTCGAGATTACCGACTGTACTACGTCGGCTCCCTGATGTTGCGTAAGCCAGTCGGGGAAGGCTAAGTGCCGGTAAAGGCGCATGAACTCGCCAAGATAAATGTCGGTGACGCACGGGTTACCTTGAATGCGAGTACCACACTAACTTCGCCCTTGTAACTCTTCACTGGCAGCGCATCACTCTTGTTATGTCTTTTCTTAATCTCGAGCAGTTGCCGTTTGTCGGAATGTCGTATGAATTCGTAGGTGAAAAGCAGGGCGCGCCGTTCTCGGCCTTCATCGTCAAGGCAAAACCGGGGCAGGGCCCGCCATTACATACGCATCCGTATGTCGAGGTCGCGTTCACGCTCGAAGGCTGCGCCACCATCACAGTTGGTGAGGAGACGCGCGAAGTTAAATCGAGCGACATCGTGGTCATTCCCGCGAACACACCGCACCGCTTCGTTAATTCCGGGGAGACCATCCTGCGTCAAATCGACATCCATGCGAGTACGCATTTCATCCAGACGAACCTGTGAGACCACGACTACCTGTCACGCCGGAGCCTTAGGACCAGTGTGGAAGGGAACCCGAGGCGAGTCACCCGTCACTGGTCACTCTTCTTAACAAAGCCGCGGATCAATGCGGCGATTTCATCTGCAGCCGTGTCCAATGCGAAATGACCGGCATCGAGAACATGAACTTCCGCGTTTGGCACATCCTTGCGGTAGCGCTCCGGTTCGCCAGAGTCGAACGAGAGGTCGTACTTTCCCCAAATGACGAGTAGCCGCGGCTGCTTCTCCCGCATCCATGCCTGCCATTTCGGATAGGCGTCCACATTGGTTCGATAATCGTAAAACAGATCGCTTTGAATCTGCGCCTGCCCGTGCTGATTGAGAAAGGCGAACTCGTCGGTCCACAGATCAGGGTCGTAGCGATCGATGTTCGGATCGTTTCCGACGTGGCGCGTTCGTGTTGTCTGGAGCGATAGAAGGTTTGTGCGAAGCGCGTTTTCGTTAGCCGCGCGATTTTTCCAAAACTCGCGGCGCGTTTTCCAATTCGCGCCCAAACCTTCGTTGTGCGCGACTGCATCTTGAACGATGAGCGCTTCGACGCGGTCCGGGTAAGCGAGTGCCATGCGAAAACCGACCGGACCGCCGTAATCCTGCATGTAAAGCGTGTAGCGCGTGAGCCCAAGCGCCTCGGTAAAATGATTCATGATTTCAGCAATATGATCGAACGTGTACACGAACTTTTTCGGGTCGGGCCAGTCGCTGTGTCCGAAGCCCGGGTAATCCGGCGCGACAAGATGAAATCGATCGGAAAGCCGTGCGAACAAAGGCTCGAACATTCGCGACGAAGATGGCAGTCCGTGCAATAGCAGAATCGTTGGCGCATCTTTGGGGCCGGCCTCTCTATAAAAGATGGACAGCCCATCAATCTGTATCGTGCGATAAAAAGTCGGGTGTTCCATGGGCCGTTCCTTTCCTTGGGCTAGGAATTGAAATGATGCGAGCATCACAAAAACGAGTTGCGCTACGGTGGATCGTCGCATCGCGAAGCCTTCCTTACTTTGTTACCTTAAAATGATTTCCAATTCGACGGGCGTTCCGACCGGAAGACTCGCGACGCCATACATCAAGCGATCGCGTCTACGATGTCTTTAATGGTGGAAATCTGTCCCATCGGTCGCAGCGTCTGGTCACAAGGTCCAGGAATTCAGGTCCTTGCTTTTTTGTCCGTCAATCGGACAGGCTCAACGGTGTCTTCGATATGACCTTCTCCGTGGCCGGTAGTTAGTAGATGAAAAACCGCGAGGAGGCCCGCCATTGTGCTGGATTGCATCACCGCTCCCGCGCGACGAATTTCCAGATAATCGCGGCTCCATTTTTTTCGGTCGGAAACCGCGCGCTTCTCCTCTCCTCTGCTGTTCGCGCGGCGGACCAGGCGCATCATAGTCAAACCCTTCGGCTTTCTTGCGCACGATCCCGCGCCCGATGAAGCGCTCAAGCGAACGCAACTGGCCCTGATCTTCCGGCGTGACAAAACTGACCGCATCGCCTACCGCATGCGCCCGGCCTGTGCGGCCGATCCGGTGCACATAATCCTCCGAGTGGATTGGAAAGTCGTAGTTCACCACGTGCGAGATTCCATCGACATCGATACCTCGCGCTGCGATATCCGTGGCGACAAGCACGCGCACCGCTCCTGATTTGAAATCCTTCAGCGCGCGCAACCGCTGATTTTGCGAACGGTTCGAATGAATCGTTCCGGTCTTGATCCCACTGCTCTCGAGCCGGCGTGCGATCCGGTCGGCGCCATGTTTTGTGCGGGTAAACACGAGCACGGTATTGAATTGCGGATCGGCCAGTAAATGGAGAAGAAGAGCCGGCTTTAGATGCGGTTGCACAGCGTAAACGAATTGCGTGACGGTTTCCGCCGGGTTCGCGCGGCGGCCGATCTCGATGATCTTGGGCGACCGTTGAAACTCGTGTGTCAGCTTTTCGATTTCGGGCGAGAGCGAAGCCGAGAACATCAGCGTCTGCCGTTGCTTTGGCAGCGCTTTCACGATTTGCCGGATCGGCGGGAGAAAGCCCATATCGAGCATGCGATCGGCTTCATCGAGCACGAGGAATTCAATTCCTGAAAAATTCGTCTGCCGCTGTCCCATTAGGTCGATGAGACGGCCCGGCGTCGCCACGACAAGATCGACACCCGAACGCAACGCTTCGATCTGTGGACGTTCGCTCACGCCGCCGAAAATGGTGGCCATTCGCAAAGGAAGATGTCTCGCATAGGCGCGTACATTCTCGTCGATCTGAACCACGAGCTCTCGCGTCGGAGCGACGACGAGCGCACGCAACCCGCGCCGTTTGGCTTCCGCACTGGCAGCGGTCAGCCTGGTAAGGATCGGCCAAACGAATGCAGCCGTCTTTCCCGTTCCAGTTTGCGCGATCCCGATGACATCGCGTCCGGCCAGCACCTCTGGAACGGCCGCGAGCTGGATGGGCGTCGGCTCGGTGTAACCAGCTTCCTGGATGGCTTTGAGAATTGGAGAGGAAAGTTGCAGAGCACGAAATGGCATAACAACAGGCACTGTCGCCCGTTAAGCAGCGTTTTGCACCTGCTGATCTGATTCGAGCAAAATCGCTTTCCCTATTTTCGCCCTGTCGGTCATGCCAATCCCTGACAGCTGTGGTATCAAAATGATGGTTTTAATCAGATGTAATGAATAGGATCGCGAGATGCTGAAGGCTATCCCATTTGTAATCGTGCTAGCGACGGCCTGCTTTGCTCAAAGTGTGGCTAATGATGGAACGCAAGTCTGGGGTTTGGAGAAAGCGTATTGGGAATACGTGAAAACCAATGATCTGGAAAAATATCGCACGCTCTGGCACGAGAACTTCGTTGGTTGGCCATTTGTCAGCTCCGCGCCTGTGCGGAAAGATCACATCACCGATTGGATCACGATAAACACGTCGAAAGGTGTGAAGTTGGAGTCGTATTTGATCGAGCCATTAGCGATTCACGTGACGGGCGACGTCGCGATCAACTACTATCGAATCAAAGCTAACTGGGCCACGAGCGAAGGAGCAGAAGTCAGGAAGGACGTATTGCGGATCACGCACACCTGGATTCGAACTCATGGCACATGGCAAATCGTGGGCGGCATGTCCGCGCCCGTGAACGCCGAGGGCAAGTAGTCACTCATTGCTGGTCACTCGTCACAGATCACTTCTCACTATGCCTAGCGTTGTTTTTCTTCGTGCTGTGAACGTCGGCAAAGGTAATCGATGCCGGCCGGCATCGATTACCAAGCAGTTGTCCAGGTTTGCTGTTGTGAATATTGGCGCGGTCGGGACCTTCGTGGTGCGCAAAGATGTTAGCGAATCGGCCCTCCGCGCTGCGATCGCAAAGAAGTTGCCGTTCAAATGCGAGATCATGATTTGTTCCGCACGAGAAATCGTCAAGCTTGCATCAAAGGACCCATTCGTGCGGCAACCGTCCGGTCCGGACATAACGCGCTTTGTCAATGTGTTAGCCAAACGAGTTCGCAGGTGGCCTCATCT
>JBKPLM010000260.1:0-11451 GCA_046731655.1 Verrucomicrobiota bacterium
CTTCAGATCGTAGTAAATGGAGCGTCGTCAGTGGAGTCGCTTGGGGATTGGCGATCTGGACTTCGGCTTATGAGTCACTCGTTTTGTTTCTGCTTGTGATAGTTGTAAGCCCACTTGAAAATGCCAACGCTATCCGCGCGAAGTCTCGGCGCGCCGGTTGGCTTTGTTTTGTTCTCGTCATTGTGATCGCAGTTTTGATTGAGCGGCGCACGCCGTCATTTTCGCTCGTATATTCGCACTCGCTATTTCAAAACTGGGCGCGAACGATCGGCGAACTCGCGCATGTCTCGCCGGCAAATCCGATCTGGTTGCGCTGGTGCGGCTATCTACTTTTGATCACTCCATTCCTCGTTTGGATCAGCGTGACCAAAAGGATGCACAAGAGCAAGGAGACGACGCCAACGTTTGTTCTCGTGCTTTTCGTTGCCACGTATGCTCTCACAATTTGGCAGGCACGCTGGGGATATTTCTTTGTGCTGATCTTCGCTTTGGCGCTACCGCGTTTGCTCGAGCCGATCAAATCGCGCACGGCGGTTTGGATCGCATTTTCCCTATCGATCTTTCCGATTTTGCGCGATTGGGACGAAAAACTTTGGCCACCTGAAGCGGAACTGGCCGATCGGGTCGCACAGCGCAATGAATCGGTGCAGTTGCGCGACATGGCACTCAGTTTGCGATCGTCGGACGATCGCCCATTCCTTGCGCCGTGGTGGCTTTCGCCATCGATCACGTATTGGTCCGGGCAGCCTGGGATAGCTGGAAGTTCGCACGAAAGTCTGGGTGGCATCACCGACAGCGCGCGGTTTTTCCTCTTCGAGGATTGGCAAAAAGCACGCCAAATTCTGGAGAATCACCATGCTGCATCGGTTATCGCGTACGATTCCGAACGCGTGGCGCAAAATTCGGAAGCAATCTTAGGCCAGGCAGCGCCTCTACATGCGTTGTGCCGTGTGCTGGATAAAACGCCAGCCCAGGCTCCGCCGTTCCTGATCCTTTCCGCGCAAAACGGGACGTGCAAACTGTATCGGACGGTCGCGCGATAAAAATTTGCGCACCGAAGCGAGAATTCGTTGACATACGTTGGCGACTGCCACAATCTACCGGATGCTCAAAAGATTCGTCCCGCAAAAGCCGATGCCGCCGGTTCCAGAAAGATCGCGGTATTCGGGTATAGAAGATGACAGCAATCATCCTGCGAATGGCGAAGAACCAATAACATCAACAATCATCGATAAACCAAAACCTATGGCAGATCACGGTGGCAAAGACATTCTCTCGAGCGATGTCGAAATCAAAGGCTCGATCAAGTTCCAAAAAGAACTTCTCATCGACGGGAAGGTCGAAGGGGAAATCAATTCCGACGGCGTCTTGACGATTGGCGAAAACGCTGACATTCGCGGCGAGGTCAAAACCAAATCGATCACGGTCTATGGCAAAGTGCACGGCAACATCACAGTGGCCGAGCGTTGCGAACTGAAATCGAAATGCACACTGCAGGGCGATTTGAAAGCAGCGCGTCTTGTCATTGAGGAGGGAGCAACTTTTATCGGTAAATCGGAAGTTACCAGCGGCGCAATTTCCGCGAAATCGGCTCCGGCCCGCCCGGAAGTCGTGCGGTCCAGCGAGCCGATCAAGGCAGCATTCGGAGGGCGCTGATAGAGAAGGGAATCCAGGGGTTAGCGTCCGGTGGCCAGTCCGTCGCCTGCAAAAGTCAGTCTTGAATGCCCACACTGTGGCTTCAAGCAGATGGAGTATGCAGCGGCGAAAAGCTCGATTTGTCGCCAATGCGGTCGCTACTTCTCTCCGTTTGCGCCAAAACCCGGCCTGAAGCTGCGGGTCCGCGAAGAAACGCCTGCTGCGCCAGCCCCGTCCTCAATCCTCGGCAAATTTGAGGATTTTTGGAAACGGCAGCACAGCTCCGTTATCGAGTGTTTTGAATGTAAACGGAAACAACAGGTTTGTGGCACCGCCACTTCCACAATCTGCCCATCGTGCAGCGCGCACATTGATCTGCGCGACTACAAAATCACCAGCGGTTTCAGTAGAACAATTCGAACGCGCGGAGACGTCCATCTGACCGGCAAAGGCGATCTGGGCAGCAGCAGTGTAGTTTGCGGGTCCGCCTTAATTGAGGGCAGACTCCGTGGCAATCTGCATTGCGACGACACTGCGACGATTAACTTCTCAGGCAAAATTCCCGGCCGGATCAGCGCACGGCGCATTATCGTCGAGCGCAAAGCCGATATACATTGCTTTCGGCGGCTTCGGGCGGAAAGCATCGAAATCAAGGGACGAATGTCGGGAGAAATCGTTGCCCAAACGGTGGAGATTCAAAAAAAAGGTGCACTCGAAGGCGATGTCACAGCGAGAGCAATTTCGGTGGAAAAAGGCGGCATGTTTTCCGGTCAGCTTGTGATCGGCCGGGCCGACCTTACTCAGGGAGAATTGTTGCAGGAACAGAAACCGGACGTCTCGCGCGTTCCGGAGAGTGAGTTTCCAGGAGTCGCCCCGCGGCCGGTGCCCGCGACTTAGTACCCTCTTCTCCATGCAAAGACTGCATCCACGCAGTCCTTACGAGAAACTTGGCGGCTACGTGCATCTGCCGCGCTTGATCGACAAAGCGAGGCTTCATCGCAAAGGACTACTCAACGGTTACAACTATAAGACTGTCGGGTTCGATAAGCATCTTCTGGCGTTTCTGAAAATTGACGGCGATGCCTTTGAGGAAATCGTCAACAGACTGGACGAGGATGATGCAATTCTAAAATGGGTGCAAACAAACGGATCGCAGCATTCCTCAGAAGCAATTGAACAGTGGAATCAGGCGATGATTTCACGGCATCCGGACACGGCTGCAAAAAAGGCGCGCTTCCTCCACTTTCTGAAGGAGGCCGGTGGTGAAGGACGCAAGGATATTCGGACTTATTTCGATCTGATCGAGTTTGACGAAGGACGGCTGAAATGACGCATCAAGCTTTGATCTTTCCAAGAATCTGATCGGCGTTCTCAAGCGTCTCTTTGCTTCCGATATCGAGCCATTTCCCTTTTATCTGGAACGTCTTTACGGGCCTACGCGTGTACAGCCATTGCACAAAACGGCCCGGCTGATCCGGGTTATTGCCGGCTGCGAGATATGTGGTCAAAAGGGAGAGGACGACAGGAGAATAGTAGTAAAGAGCAATCGCAGCGAGGGTTCCCTGGGGCTTCTGTGGTTTCTCTTCCAAGTGCGCGATGATTCCATCGTCGTTGATTAGAACGTTACCGTATTTTTTGATTGCTTCAGGGTCGCCGACGTCATGGACCCCAACGGTTGCTTCGGTTCCATTGGCGCAAGCCACAAATCCCTTGAGCGATTCGGTAAACAAGTTGTCACCGGCGACAGTTAGCAAGCT
Organism: Verrucomicrobiota bacterium; assembly: GCA_046731655.1. Lineage (GTDB taxonomy): Bacteria > Verrucomicrobiota > Verrucomicrobiia > Chthoniobacterales > UBA10450 > Udaeobacter. Next base: position 3,393 of record JBKPLM010000260.1, read on the forward strand.
GCTGTGGCTCAGGTTCTCGCGCGTGACAACAAAGTTGAGATCGCCAATCGCGCCCAGCTTGTCTTCGTCGCTCTTGGAGCCGTCGTTGACAATTTTGAAGTTGAATTGCGGATGTCGGTTTTGATAACGCTCGCTCCAAGCCTGAAAGTCCGCCGCGAACTTGTCATTCGTCACGACATAAATCGTCTCCAGATCGGGAACACCCTGAAGGTTGTCCACCACCCATTCGATAATCGGCTTACCACCGACGACGAGCAGCGGCTTCGCTTTGTTAAGTGTTAGTGGATAAAGACGTGTTGCGTATCCGGCCGCCAGAATTAGAGCATTCATAAGATCAAGACAGAGAGCTGAGCGCCGTTCTTACTACGTCGTTTTGGCAGCGCCTCCACTCAGAATTGTATTTTGAAGACGTTGCTGGATCGCCCTGATGCGATGCGGGTCCGTAACCTTGGCTCGTGTGGAGCGATCCACGACATACAAAGTATCGATGGCTGCACCGGCCTGCGTATTAATGCGAGAGAGCGGGACCAAAAGGTTTTCGCGGTCAAGGCAGGTCAAGACATCATAAAGCAAGCCGATCCGGTCCGGTGCCTGAATCTCAATAAGCGCATAAGCCGGATGCGTTTTGTTATCGATCGCGATCCGCGTCGGAAATTCAATTCCTGCCGTAAGACGATGGCTTTGGCGCTTGGCTCTTTCGATTAACGGAAGGAAATCAAAGCTCTCGTCTTCGAGCGCTCTACGCAAACTTTCTTCTACGAGCGTGAAGTCGCGTTGGTGTGTGACAGGCCGTGATTTCGTGTCGCATACACGAAAAACACCCAGCACGACATTGTCTCCCCGCGGAAAGATATCAGCGCTCAGAATATTTAAAGGCACAACCGAAAATGAGCCTGCCACTTTTGCCAATAACCGTTCACGCTCCCAGGTACAAAATATGACAACGCTGTGTCCTTGCTCTGGAACGGCCTTCCATTGGATTGCCGGAGCTAGCGGAAAATCTCCTCCGGTGGATAGATTCTCCAGAAACGACCGGAACAGTTTCAGGTGCTCGATAATCTCAGGGACGTCGTTGCCGCGAAAATAATTGTCAGGCATGAACTCAAAATGAGCTTCAATCTCTCCGGCAAAATCGGCAGGAAGCTTTGCGGTTACCGAGGCTTGCAAGCTCTCGCGCTCGACTTTTGTTTGTTCGTAGTAAGACTTCTGATCCGCCAGGCACCGGGAGGTCTCGTGAAATAATTCCCACACCAGAGATTCTTTCCAATCCGACCATCCTTCCGCGCTCGTACCCTGGCCATCCGCCAGGGTAAGCAGCATCAGCGCGTTTAGGTTTTTCTGATGCTTCACAATGTGGGCGAAGTCTGTCACTGTGGCTGGATCATCAAGATTTCGTTGCTGAGCAATCTTGGAAAGCGTGAGGTGATGATCAACCAGCAGGATGAGCGACTTTCGCTGTTCGGACGACAACTGCAGACGCGCAGCGACGCGCTGGGCGAAGAGTGCGCTCGCTTCAGAATGCGGCCGCGCGCCAACCGCTTTGCCGCTATCGTGTAAAAGGAGCGCGAGATAGAGAACAAATGGATCCTCTAGTTGCTCAAAAATCTTGCGATAGGCGATCAGTTTCGGGTCATTCGTTTGCGTGAGGGCATCAAGTTTATCGATGCAGACTAATGTATGCTCGTCGGCGGTGTAGCGATGCAGAAACTCATGTTGCACCAGACACGTAAGCTGCCCGAATTCGGGAATGTAGCGCCCTAGAAAATCGACCCGATGCATCATTCGAAGGATGCGACCTGCTCTCCCCTTTTGTGATAGAATCTCCTTGAAGATCGCGCGCGGCCCGCGTGCATACTGATATGTGCGGGTAATCTCGCCGAGGCTTCTGCTCAACAGATCCTCCAGCTCCGGGCTCAGATCCAAGCCGCGCTCCTGGGCAAACCGAAATGCTTGCATCATCTGCTCGGGGTTGCGAAAAAGATCGCGCCGCGCGGGGTGCAACTGCTTGTTGCGAACAAAGAAAAAATCTCCCACGGGAGTTTTGTCCGTTCGCACCAACGGAAGAAAACTGAATAGAGAACGGGTCTTGCTCGTGACATATCCGCTCACAAATTGCTCCGTAATACGTTCCGTGACCCGGAAAATGTTCCGCGTGTGCTCGTAATAATTCCGCATGAGCGCCTCGCTGCGGAGCTGACTGTTCCCAGAAGAATAATCGAGCCGTCTTGCGATCTCTTCCTGCAAATTAATGTGAAGTATGTCGGTCGCGCGTCCCGTCGCGTAATGCAAATCGGTGCGCAAACGCAGGAGAAAATCGTAGGCATTTTCGATTCGGCGCTGGTCGCTTTCGCTTAGCCAGTCTTTGCCCACCAGTTGGTTCGTGCTCAGTGAACCCTCTTTGAAATAGGTCATCCAGAGGAGGTTTTGATAATCCCGCAGGCCGCCGCAGCTGTTTTTTAAGTTCGGTTCCTGCAGATAGACGCTATCGCCGAACTTCTTATGTCGCGCGGCCTGGTCCCGCATGCGCATTTCCACGTACTCTCGTTCGTATCCAATGACGCACTTCGAACGAAATTGCCCCCGAAATTCTCGTGCCAGCTCGGCATCGCCCGCGAGGAACCGCGACTCCAGCATCGCGGTCTTTGTGCGCATATCTCGATTGGCCTCGGCGATCGCTTCTTTGATCGAGCGCGTGGAGTGTCCAACCTTGAAGCCGCTGTCCCATAGAAGATAAAGAACTTGCTGCACCATTTCCTCCAATTGTGGCGAGATCCCCTTCGTCCCATGATGATGCAGAAGCATCACATCGATGTCGCTAAACGGGTTGAGCTCACCCCGGCCGTACCCACCAAGAGCGACCAAGGCAAGTGAGACTTTGGCCGTCCGGTTTCCGCGAGCAGCGGTCGCCGCAGCGCCGAAAACATATTGCAATAAAACGTCAACCAGCTCAGCGCGCCGGGCACAAATTTCGCGGCCCCCACCACCCGCCTGATGCTTCAGACGCAACCGATGTTCCTCGACCTTGAGAAACTTCTTGTAAAGCGGGAGAACTTCGGTTGGACGTCTGGTACCCGTCGCGGCAAGACGGCTCGCGGCGTGCGCCAAAACCTGCTCCAGATGACGGGACGTTCTCATCGGCAATTCGGATTGTCGTTTAATCTAAAATCGGAAGCCCAAAATCCAAAATCCCCTTTGCTGTAGAACCAGCTATCGTCAGTGACGGCATTGCCTTCATCCTGGCGACAGGACTGGGTGCTCTGCTGAGGTTCAGTATTTCAGGAACGAAGTAACTGGCGTCGGCTCGAGTTGCTTGCGGCCATGAAGGAATTCCAATTCAATCAGAAACTGTGCTTCAAGAAGGTGTCCCCCGGCCTTGCGAATGAGGACAGCCGCCGCGGCAGAAGTCCCGCCCGTCGCCAGCAAGTCATCCACCAGCACAATTTGCTCGCCTGCGGTAATGGCATCGATGTGCATCTCCATTTCCGCCTCGCCGTATTCGAGTGAGTAACTCGCCGTTTCGGTCTTGAATGGGAGCTTGCCACGTTTTCGGATGGGAACGAAACCGACTCCAAGTTCATAGGCAACTGCTGAACCAAAAAGGAATCCACGCGCATCGATCCCAACGATCTTATCGATCTTTCTCCCGCGGCAACGGTCCAAAAACAGATCAATGGACGCGCGAAACAAGGCAGGATCACTCAAGACCGGCGTGATATCTTTGAATACGATTCCCTTCTTCGGAAAATCGGGCACATCGCGCACACCGGCGCTCAATTTCTCGATTACATCGTAAGGCATCGGCGCGACGCTAGCGGCGTGCGAACAAACGTCAATGGCAATGGACTAATGAGTTATTGTTCGCTCAGATGCAATTCTTCAGTCTTGCCATTTGTGACTAACCAATGTTTGTCGTGTAAAACGTAGTGAACGCGCGTTTCATCCAGCGAGACACAAATGGAACCCGCGCGAGAATCTTCCCCGAGAATTTCCAAGGAGTGTAACGCCTTTAAGTAAATCGGGAGACGCTCTTTTGGTTGGTAAGACATCTCCATCTCACCCTCTGTATCGCGCTTAACGCTGGGTCTGCGGAGTCGAGCAAACCATCCGTCGCCAGAGCCACCCATTCGTGACAGTTGCAGGTACACAGTGTCCCGATCGACGGCAACATCAGCTGCCCCGATTTCAGCAGGTGTCGTATTCTGCGTTTCAAGCGTCGCAAGCGGAGCATACCGGTAAGCCGCTATCGAAAAGTAATCCTGTTCGTCAAACTTATCGGTTTGGATTTCGCCACACCACAAATCACCGTATGCCGCGAAGAATAATTCACCATTGGCAGCAAAAGTTAAGCATGAAGGATAAGGATGGCGCCGCATCCGCACGGGAATCCACTCCCCGGGATTTTTAAATGTGAAGACTGGATGTTCCCGATCATCCGTTGTCACAAAAACACGCTGCATCTTTGGATTGTACGCAATCTGCCAGAAGCTGGCATCAGTTGGGGCATCCTGTATTTTGGTCAACCGTCCGGATTGTGGTTCAAAGGACCACACGGCTTTGGCTGTCGTGCAGAAGAAGCGGTTTTTGTCCGTACAGGTGATTCCGCGAAGCGAATCGGAACTCTCCAGCTGTGTCAGCAGAATTTTCCGAATCGTTTTCTTGTTCAGATCGATCTCCTCCACTGCTGGTTTAGAGTCGATATCGCTGATTAGGTAAACTCGTTCACCGTCGCTTGAAAAGACTGTATCGCCGGCATTGCAGCACCGTATGCTGAATACGAAAGCTAGGACCCCAGCTATGAAGACTGTAAGCGTATTGCGCGTCACGGACATAGCATTGACCGCCATGCCGACCGAATACAAGCTGCTTTGCCGCGAACGTAAGCGAATCTACAGTAGACTTTGGTGGATCGACATCTTTTAATCATTTCGACAATCTGTTTTCTCGCGGCAGTCGTGCACACTGGGGTCGTCTTACGCGCCGAAGTGTTTCGACCAGGAAGATTTAATTTTCTTTCGATTGGACTGGGCTTTGTTTTTCAAACGGCGTTTTTGGCGATCCGCGGTCATGCGTTGGGACGTTGTCCACTGACGAACTTGTTTGAGGTGTTTATCTTTCTCGGCTGGTCTGTGGCACTGATCTACATGCTGGTCGGACCAGCCTACCGTCTTTCACTCATGGGCGCGTTTACAGCGCCGCTGGTTGTGCTGCTGCAAGGCTTTGCGTTGATTGCGCCCATCGACGTTCGTCATCCCGTCAAAGTGCCCGCCAATTCTTCGCTGGAATTTCATGCATCGGTTTCGCTGGTGGCCTATGGCGCGTTCGCACTCGCCTGCATCGCTGGCGTGATGTACCTTGTACAGGAGCGGCAGCTCAAGACACACCAATTGCGTTCGATTTTTTATCATCTGCCGCCGCTCACTGATCTCTTTGCGGCAATCACCCGCCTGCTTTGGTTGGGTTTCATTCTATACACCGTTGGGATCGCCAGCGGCTTTTTTACGGGACGGCCTCTGCCACGCGCACAAGTAGTGGCTGCGATTGCCGTTTGGTTGCTTTATGCGGCCATCCTGCAAGGCCGGTATTTTCGGCGAATCGCGCCAAAGCGAGTTGCAGCGCTTTGCATTATCGGATTTAGCGCGGCTCTGACTCTTCTCTGGGGAATCACATTCTCCGCGCAAACGCACTCCGTCCCATGAACCTTTTCTGCGTCGGCCTCAGTCATCACACTGCGAATGTAGAAACGCGAGAACGTTTCGCCGGCGGTGCTGGCGCAGAATGTACTCTTCGCGGTGCAGGCTGCGCGGAAGCATTGGTGCTCGCCACGTGTAATCGGGTTGAAGTTTATGGCGCTTCGGAGAAGCGCGTTTCAACAGATGAAATTGCTCAATGCTTATTGCAAAGCGGTGAGGTCAGTGACCGCGGCCACAGTCGAGGGCTGCCGTTTTACCGCTACGAAGCTGAAAAGTGCGTACAACATCTGTTCCGGGTCGCGTCCGGACTCGATTCGATGGTTGTAGGCGAAACAGAAATTCTTGGTCAGACAAAGAGAGCGTACCAATCTGCGCGCACATCCGGTGCGGTTGGACCCTGCCTTCACCGCCTGTTTCAACGGGCGTTTCGTGTGGCGAAGCAGGTCCGCACGCACACCGAAATTACGCGTGGATCGGTGTCAGTTGGCTCCGTCGCAGTTGATCTGGCTCAGAAAATTTTCGGCGACCTTTGCAATTGCAAAGTCTTGGTTTTGGGAGCGGGTGAAACGAGCGAACGCACGGCGCGCGCGCTGGTCTCTCGAGGTGTAAGCGATCTACGTGTGAGCAATCGCTCAAATGATCGGGCGGAAGAGTTGGCACAACGAGTGGATGGCCAAGCCGTCCAGTTCGATCAGTGGCCACAGCAATGCTGCGAGATCGATATCCTGATTACGTCCACGTCTTCGGAAACTCCGCTACTGACCCCGAAAAATCTGGAACCCATGTTGGCCAATCGCATCGATCGTCCGCTTTTCGTCATCGATATCGCTGTTCCGCGCGATGTCGATCCCGCCGTGAACGAAATGGAAGGTGTGTATCTTTACGATATCGACGCATTGCGATCTGTCGCGGAGCAGTCGCTTGAAGTGCGCCGGCAGCAGATCGCGTCTGCCGAAGCGATCATTGCCGAACATGTCGCAGATTTCATCGAGAAAGTTTCGTACGAACTCAATCGCACTTCGCAAATCGCCGGGCATCCTCCGGTGGCCGACAGTTCGTTACGGCCATCACAGCTGTAGGGGCTGACGTATCTGCTTAGCGCCAAAGGCGCTTTCTCAATCCAGCCTGGGGCAACGCCCAAGGCTTATGGAGGGTTCAAATGCCAGCGCTGAAAGCGCGACTCAATACAACACGCGGACAATAATGCTTAAGGAGGCTCCAGAATGAATCGCGCTTTCAGCGCTGCATCTTGGGATACATTATTTCGCTGGGGCGCTGCCCCAGCCTACCGATGATTACCGCGCCTTTGGCGCTAACCACAGACAGCTGACACCTTCCCCTGCCCTCTATCGCGGGTTACATTCCTGCGATGACAAGAAAAATCATCCTGGGCACGCGCGGCAGCGAGCTGGCACGTGCGCAAGCCTGGTTGGTTGAAAAAGCAATTCAAGCGGCGCAGCCGAACACAAAAATCGAAACGAGAATTATCGCGACGCGAGGCGATAAAGCCAGGCTTCTTGAGCCTCAGGCTGGTCGCAAAGGATTGTTCACAGCAGAAATCGAGCGGGCCCTTCTCGGCGGCGACGTCGATGTCGCGGTCCACAGCGCAAAAGATCTTCCGAGTGAAACAAACCCAGGCGCAGAAATTGCTGCGGTTCTTCCTCGCGGACCGATGGATGACGTGCTGGTTTCGAAACACCCGGGCGGTTTCGCGTCGTTGCCGCAGAGCGCCACCGTGGCCACAGGCAGTGTGAGGAGGAAACGTCAGTTGCTGTGGAAACGCGCAGATCTCAACCTCGTCGACCTTCGCGGAAATGTTCCAACGCGCCTGCGTAAACTGGCCAATAACAATTGGGACGCCGTCGTGCTCGCTCGCGCGGGCCTTGCACGGCTCGGCCTATCGTCGGCTGATCACGAGATCAGCTTCGAGGGCAGACGCTTGTCTATTGAAATCCTTCCACTTGACATTTTTTTGCCTGCAGGTGGTCAGGGAATCATTGCACTTCAAGTCCGTGCTAATGATGAAAACATGAAGGCGATCGTCGATCTCGTGAACGATAACAAGACATTACGTTGCTTGCGAGCGGAGCGAGAGTTTTTGCGTTTATTGCACGGCGACTGCAATTGTCCGGTGGGCGTGCTGGCGACAATTGAGGATGACAAGATGAAACTGAGGGCTCAATTGTTTACGGATCAATCAGCAGCGGCATGGGAAGCTGAAGTGGAAGGGAGGCCCAATGATGGCGAACGTTTAGCGTTGCAATTGCTGAACGTATCACGAGCATGAGCACGAGTACGAGCACGAGTGGCAGCGGAGAAGTTTATCTCGTTGGTGCCGGGCCGGGCGATCTCGGCCTGATAACATTACG
>JBKPLM010000261.1:0-4784 GCA_046731655.1 Verrucomicrobiota bacterium
GGCCCGTGTGAAATGAAGCTCCGTTACCGGCATACCAAGTACCGCGTAACGGAAAGATATATGTATTCTTTGCGAATTCAGATTTGATCGGGATTGTGCCGGTTACTTCATTCGAGCGAGCATCAAGGGTTCCGCGGACGCGCACGCGAAGCGTATCGCGTACACCATTGAAGGCGAAGACCTGTCCGGTGACGAGCAACCCCTGGTCGCGGTTCAGAGTCGGCCCGGCTAGTTTGACAGAAGGCTCAATCAAGCTTGTTCCACAAAATTGAAACGCTACCTCTTTCAGCACGCCGGCGGCCTGCATTTTCGCGCCGCGATCCGCAAAGTGCTTAATCGTTTTGCCGTCGAGTTTCTTTGAATCGAGGACCTGGCTGGATTGGAGCAGTTCCAATTCGATATTGTCGATCTTGAATGGCACGTTGCCGTGATTGATGACAGCCACGTTTTGCAACATCAGACTCTGAAGATCGCGCCGGCTCTCCAACGGATACGTCCGAACCGTTGAGGCCGGACAAAAACGAATTTCAATTTCAGATTTCGTTTCCGCGACCGCATTCAGCGCGAGGAACAGCAACGGTGAAAAGAGAGCGAGCGAACATTTCATGTTTCTGAAGTTGAGATGCGCCCCGGGCGGATTTGGATTCAGACGATTCCCAACTATGCCAACTACGAATACAAATATTCGTCGTGGTATTCCCTTTGTGGAGCGAACTGGACCTGTTCGTTTCCGGTTTCCGGGTATTCGAAGATTTTGCCTTCGTAATTCCGGATCACGATTTTCTCGTTGTCGTGATAAAGGATGTAACCAGGATTGATAGGCACCTTGCCGCCACCGCCGGGCGCGTCGATCACGAATTGCGGCACCGCGTAACCGGTGGTATGACCGCGCAGGCCTTCGATGATCTCAATGCCTTTCGCGACCGAAGTACGCAAATGCGATGAACCGTTGATCAGGTCGCACTGATAAATGTAGTACGGACGCACGCGGCACATGAGGAGCTTGTGCACAAGCGTCTTCATCGTTTCCAGATCGTCGTTCACGCCAGAGAGCAAAACGCTTTGGTTTCCAAGCGGGATGCCCGCATTGGCGAGACGCTCCAGAGCCTGCTTCACCTCAATTGTCAGCTCGCGCGGATGATTCACATGCACACTCATCCAGAGGGGATGATATTTCGCTAGAATCGCGCACAGCTCGGGTGTGATGCGTTGCGGCAGGAAAATTGGGACGCGCGTACCGATTCGAAGGAACTCAATGTGCGGAATCGACCGCAGTCGCGAAAGCAATTTGTCGAGCTTATCGTCGCTGAAAATGAGAGCGTCACCGCCGCTCAACAGCACGTCGCGTACCTCAGTGTGCGACTCGAGATAACGAAACGCTTCCTCGAAATTTGTGTGCAATTCCTGTTCGCCCACACCGCTAACAACGCGGCTGCGGGTGCAATAACGGCAGTAACTGGCGCAACGATCCGTTACTAAAAACAGGACGCGGTCCGGATAACGATGCACTAACCCCGGCACCGGCATGTGCGAATCTTCGCCGCATGGATCGGCCATGTCGTACGGCGATGTCCAGGTCTCTTCGATCCGTGGAATTACCTGCCGTCGGATCGGATCCTCGGGATTGTTTCGCGGCACGAGGTTAAAAAAGTGCGGCGTGACCGCCAGCGCGAGTTTGTCGCCTGAGAGCAAAACGCCACTGCGTTCCTCGTCACTCAGCTCCAGGTGTTTTTTCAGAAGAGCGAGAGAGGTGACCCTATTTTTGAGCTGCCATTTCCAATCATTCCAGAGTTCCTGACTTGTTTCGGGCCAATACCCTGGCGCATGCGAGATGAACTCTTTTCCGTCCCCTTTTTCTTGGGTGATCATTTTCAATTGTGGACGAAAAAGTTAAGACCCTTAAATATCGTGTCAATGCAGGCACTTAGTCGTGCGCTACGCACTCGTTAGTCATCATCCGATTGGGTGAGGCTATGGGGCTTTTCGGGTCGATCCCGACACCGCGCGAGTGAGCGGTCACACTGTCATTTGCCGCCGAGCACGCTTAGCTCCCAGCGGTAACCGTCGGGGTCATGGAACCAAAGCCCCATGTTTTTCGATCCCTTAGCTTCCGGACCGATTTCGTCGCCCGGATCTTCTATCTCGACATCGACGCTCTTCAAATGCGCGAGCGCCTTTCGCAATGTCGCCATGTCTGGAAGGTGAAACGAGATGTGATCAATCGTTTCGGGCGACGGCTTACCTTTAAACAGCGCAATTGTAACGTTGTCGTTGCCGACCGCGACGCCATTTTCGTACTCGAATTCTTTACGCAACCCCAGAGCACGCTGAAACCATTCGGCGCTTTTCTTCGGATCGCGCACAGCTAGGCCAAAGTGGCCAACTTCTCCGAGCGTGAACGGAACTTTCATAAAGCGCGATGAATTGTTAAATCTTTAAATCAATCGGTTTCGGCCGGTTCGGAGCCGTTTCGAGAAATGAGCGGCTCCATGAAGTGCTGGTTGAAATCTTTTAGGGCGTCGCGCGGCGTTTCTCCCAGCCCGCTGGCTCCCTGTCGCACTTCCGGTCCAATGAACGCAAGCCATGTATCGCCGATCATTCCCATTCTCGGCCGCAGGCGGGCTGCCGGGCTGCGCGGATGGTTTTCGAGGTAGTCCTCGACATCCTCTTTTATCACAGAAGGTAGCTCTTCAATTGCAAGTGAGGTCATATTTTAGGAAACGTGTATGGACGGCATGTTGGACTTGAAGAGTCCAAAAACGGTTCGTTCAGGAAGATGAAACCGATGCGAGGACGCATCGCACTCCTAAAGCACTTCGTGCGAAAGCTACGGAGCAGTTCGCCTGCTATATCATTACGAAAAACAGGCGCGCGATTAATCGTGTCCCCAGACCATCGCCACGGAGGTCGTGAGGCTGCCGCCCATGTTGAACGTCAGGAATTTTTTCGCATTCTCGATCTGCCGCGCACCGGCCTGCTCCGTGAGCTGTTGGTATGCCTCGAAAACCTGGCGAACACCAGTCGCACCGACAGGGTGACCGTCGGCGATCAAGCCGCCGCCCGCGTTCACGGGAATTTGAAAAGACCCTTTGAATTTTTCCGTGCGCACCTGCGGCAACGCTGTCGCCCCGCTTTTCACCAGCTCCACACCTTTGCCGGACTCGGCAAGCCCGAGAATTTCATAGGCGACAATCTCAGTAATAGAAAAGCAATCGTGGACCTCAGCGCCTTGCAGATCGCGCGGCGTTAGGTTGGCCATCCGGAAGGCTTTCTCGGCTGCCGTGCGCGCGATCGAAAACGTGGGAGCATCTTTTTTGTCGAGCGGCAGATAGTCTGTGGTATGACCATAGCCAAGCAGTCGGGCCGTTTTGTTTTTATCGCGGCCGATTTTCTCGAGGTACTTTCCGGAAACGAGCACAACCGACGCCGCGCCATCAGTGATCTGGGAACAATCGGAAACCTTGAGTGGCGGCGCGACGCTCGGGTTCTTGTCGGACACCTGGGATGCGCAGTCGAGGGTGAGATCAGCATCACGCATCTGCGCAAGCGGATTCAACTTGGCGTGGGCATAATTTTTCCATGCGACCAAGGCGAGGTCGGCTTCGGTCGCGCCGTATTTCTCGATATAAATCTGCGCGATCCGCCCGAACAATTTAGGGAACATGAAATCGCCGTACTCCGGCTTTTCATTGTGATAATCCGCCGCTGCGCCGAGCACATCCGACCCATCGAGCGACGACATTGTCTTCTGCTGTTCCGCGCCAACGACGAGCACGACGTCATAAAACCCACCCATGATCCATTCCGCGCCAAGCAACACTGACAACGCCCCGGACGCGCACGCTGCTTCGGTGTGCATCGTTGGAATACCGCGCAATTTTGGATCGATCTCAGGAATGAAGGCACCGAGCTGCAATTGCTTGGTGAACTGACCTGCGTTGAAATTGCCAACTACGCCCGCCTGAATTTCCGCCGGGTCGATCTTCGCGTCATCGATCGCCTTCTTGCCGGCTTCAACGATGATGTGCCGGATCGTTTTGCCTTCTTTCTTCAGGTTGCGCTTAAAATCGGTGCGCCCGCCGCCGAGAATGTAGACTTCGTTCATATTTGTTCCTTTAATTTAGCTGATCTTCACGGGCTGTCATCCCGAGCGGAGCGAGGGACCTCTCGCAGCATGCTGCGCTACGCAAGCAAAACTGGGTGACCAATCACCGCCTATGTGATCCTTCTCCGCCTTCGCGGATCAGGACGACGTTTTAGCCGCCAAAGGCATTGATCCCTGTGATATCCCGGCCAATGACCAGGGTGTGGATGTCGTGCGTGCCTTCGTATGTGGAGACGGTTTCAAGATTCATGACATGGCGGATGACAGGGTAGCGATCTGTGATTCCTGCAGCGCCAAGGATGTCACGGGCCTTCCGAGCGCATTCCAGCGCCATCCAAACGTTGTTCCGCTTCGCCAGCGAGATTTGTGCGGGTCGCACCGAGCCCATCTCCATCATGCGTGTGAGACGCAACGCCAACAATTGCGCCTTGGTAATCTCCTGCGCCATCCAAACAAGTTTTTGCTGCACTAATTGGAAGCCGGCGATCGGGCGGCCAAATTGCTCGCGCGATTTGGCGTAAGCCAGTGCCGTTTCGTAGCAGTCAACGGCTGCGCCAATCACACCCCACGCAATGCCTGCGCGCGCGTGCGAAAGACAGGATAGCGGCGCGCCGAGCCCGGACGCCTTGGGCAAACGATTCTCTGCAGGGATGCGGCAGTTCTCGAACCAGCATTCCGA
>JBKPLM010000262.1:0-6456 GCA_046731655.1 Verrucomicrobiota bacterium
ATTTTGCGGAGTCGGGGCGGAAGTTTGCTATCGAATCCAGAAAAACATTTTTGATGCCCTTGACGCCCCCATCATCCGCGTATCACAAGAAGATGTACCAATGCCTTATAATGAGCGGCTCGAGAAAGCTGTGCTTCCAAATGCAGACAAGCTCATCGTCGCCGTAAAACAGGTTTGCTACGCGTGATTTTCGATTTCTGCTTCAACGCTCTAACGCTTCAACGGATCCCATGCCTGAAATTCAGATGCCCAAATTGAGCGACACGATGACGGAGGGCACCCTCGTCGCGTGGAAGAAGAAGAAGGGCGATCAGGTTTCAGCCGGAGAGGTGCTCGCTGAGATCGAAACCGACAAGGCGACGATGGAATGGGAATCACCCGAAGATGGGACGCTCACCGAAATTTATATCGAAGAAGGCGGCAAGGTAAATGTCGGCGACAAGATCGCGTTCATCGGTGGTGAAGGTGAAGAGGCGCCGAAAGAAGAGGACAAGGAAAAAGAGAAAGAAGAGAAAGCGGAAAAGCCGCCAACCAAAGAAAAAGAAGAAAAGTCTGAAGCAAAGGAAAAGGAAACGGAAGAAGAGAAGCCGAAAAAGGCAGAGGAACCGAAAAAAGAAGAGAAGCCAAAAGCAGAAGAGAAAGAGGAGAAAAAGGCGGAGCCAGCAAAGGCGGAAAAGAAAACTGAAGCCGAAAAGGCGGCACCGAGGATCGAAAAGGCTGAAGAAGCACGAGTGAAAGCGTCGCCGGTCGCGCGCCGAATTGCCGCCGAGCTCGGTGTCGATCTTTCCAGCGTAAAAGGCACAGGACCGGAAGGCCGTGTGACCGAGACCGATGTGCGCTCCGCCGCTAAATCAAGGCAAGCCGCTCCATCGGCTAAGATTACGGCGGCGGTAAAAGCTGGCGAAAGCGCGCGCATTCAACTGTCTGGAATGCGGAAAATCATTGCCCAGCGACTGGTCGAAAGCCTCGGCCCGGTTCCACATTTTTACCTCGACATCGACATCGATGCCTCGCCGCTAATGGAGGCGAGGGAGGAATTGAAGTCGGCTGGCGAAGGCGCGGATACTGCGAAAATCACAGTAAACGATTTTGTCTTAAAGGCGGCCGTGCAAGCCGCAGTCAAGGTACCGCGAGCGAACGCTTCGTTCGACGGCGATGCAATAGTGCAGTACGCCGACATTGATCTTGGAATTGCCGTCGCGATCGAAGACGGGCTCCTCACGCCCGTTATTCGGGCCGCGCAAAACAAATCGCTGCGCGAAATCAGTGAACTGGCAAAAGATTTAGCGCATCGAGCGCGCAACAAACGGATGAAGCCGGAAGAATTTCAGGGCGGCACCTTCACAGTTTCAAACCTTGGCGGCATGGGGATCGACAGTTTTTCCGCAGTCATTAATCCACCGCAGGGATTCATTCTGGCCGTAGGCAGGATCACAAAAGTCCCTGTAGTGGACGATTGCGACCAAATCATTGTGGGGCATCGCATGTCACTGACAATGAGCTGCGATCACCGTGTCATCGACGGCGCCTTGGGCGCTGAATATTTGAAAGAGTTGCGCCACCTTTTGGAAAACCCGGCGTTACTACTGGTTTGAATTTCTTGCGGGAGCGCCAATCTCAACCTGGCTAGCCGCATGAGCGAATCGTAGTGGCTAGCGCGCTCCTGTTTCCCAAGTCATGAAGTCGTCGAGCGTTTGCCGGGTCCTATCTACCACGAATTCGACAACAGCTGCATCGTCGATAAACCCGAGGAACGGTGTCTTATCGGGAATCAAATCGAATGGGTCGACCAGATAGTTGAGGGCCGCAACGATCCATAATAACGAATCATGAGTAACCTTGTCGTATTCCTCACGATGATGTGCACGGACCAAGCGCAGCATTGTCTGAAGATAAGGCCAATATTCTTTAAAGGAGTCTCTCGGCACCGCCGCTGCCTTTCTTGCTGCTTCGTCGAAAAGCGTTTGTAGACGGTCACGATCGTCGATGCACGATTTTGCGTCGCTCAGTGCTCTCGCAAACGCTTCGCTGCGAAGGGCAGGTTTACTGTAAGGGCTGAGTCCCTCAATTTTTTTTGTAGTCGGCCCCTTGGTCTTGGTACGCGATTTCGTTTTTGCCTCTTTCATCGGACATTATCAGAGCAGGTCGGTGCGCAGATGAGAAGCCCATTCGAGCCGCCTGGGCCAATCCAATCGAATCGACGGCTACGGTTTTGTCGCCAGAATCAGCGGTGAAGGCCCGGGCGCTTCCAGCTTTCGCACTTTTTTGAAACCCGCTTCTTCCAGCCACTTTTTGATTTCGTTGAAGCTGAAGGTGTCGCCTTTTTCGGTGTTGACCAGCATTTGCACGGCAAACATCAGCGACGGTAGCGGTTTGGTGCGCTCGTCATTCACCAGCCATTCTGCAATCGCGATGGTGCCTCCGGACTTTAGCGCGCGGAAAGTCTTCTTGAGCAACTGGCGGCTGCGTTCTTCGCCTTCGCTGTGTAAGATGTGGCCGAGAGTCGCAATGTCGTAGCCGCTGCCAAAATTCGCCTCCAACATATCACTCTCGATATAATTAAAGCGAGCGCCGACGCCGAATTTTTGTGTGATTCGTTTTGTCGTAGGGATCATTCCTGCCCAATCGACTGCAGTCACCCGCACCCGCGGCGATTTTTGGGCGAGGGCAATGCCCCAAATACCTGAACCTGCGCCAATATCGAGCACGCGAATTTCGTTCTTTGCCTTCGGTAACTTCAAATGATCGCCGAGTTTTTGCGCTGGCGGATAGCTCATGGGGATGATGTTTTCTACAAGCTGGCTGAAAAATTTCGTGCCTTCGGTTTCCTGGTTCACAGCTGCGGCCGGACGCCCTTCGCGAACGATATCGGACAATCGTAGCCATCGTGAAATGAGCTGCGGCGCAATGGTTCCAAAAAACCCCGCGTGCGTTCCCGGATTTTTGCTTAGAAGAAAGGCGGCGCTTTCGGGTGTAAGCGAATACTGTTCCTGCCGATCTTTCTTCAGAAGATTCAGACCAACGAGCGCATTCATTAGAATACCCAGAGCCCGCGCCGATGCCCCGGTTTCTTGTGCAATCTGCCGTGTCGTTTTCGCGCCGTCTTCCAACGAATCGAAAACCTTGTTACTCACACCTGCGCTGATGATCAGCGGCGGTGCGTAAGCAAAGCTCAGTTCCATCAAACGTTCGGGCGTGACTTGTTTTTTACGACGAATTTTACTGGCCATATCGGATTTGAGGTTTCGAAAACTAAGATCGACAAATAAGGTTGGGAATCAATTGTGACCAAGCAGCCTCCTGAACCTCAAGCGGCGGGTTTCATGTCCTTCTGGAAAACACGCCAGGAAATGGAAACTGGTGAGCGCGCCCTGCTCGCGTCGTTTGCTGAAAAGTCTGGCGACTCGCGAGGCCGGCTTTATTCCGAGCCCAGTCATTCGTTTCGAACGGAGTTTCAGAGGGATCGTGCGCGAATCATTCACTCGCGTGCGTTTCGTCGGATGGAGTACAAGACGCAGGTCTTTTTGAATGGAACCGGTGATCACTTGCGCACCCGGCTGACGCACTCGATTGAGGTCGCGTCCATCAGCCGCACGATTGCTCGCGCATTGCGCCTGAATGAAGATCTCGCTGAAGCGATCGCTCTCGCGCACGACCTGGGACATGCGCCTTTTGGACATTCGGGCGAAGAGATGCTGGCCGAATGCATGCGCGACCATGGTGGCTTCGATCATAACCGCCAGAGCGTGCGAGTGGTCGAACTCCTTGAAGATCCCTATCCAAATTTTCCGGGCCTGAACTTGACATTCGAAGTGCGCGAGGGCCTGCGAAAACACGGGGCATTTCATGAAATGGAAGAACTGACGGGACCCCGGACAGGTGCTGCTTTACAAAACTGTCGTTGCCCATCGCTGGAGGCTCAGGTTGCGGACCTTGCCGACGAGATCACCTATTATAGTCATGACTTGGATGACGCAGTCGATTTCGAAATCCTGAACGCAGCCCAACTGGAAGAAAACGAGGTCTGGAGGCGAAGCCTTCGGGCTGTGCTGGAGCGCTTTACTGACGCTCGGGAGCCGGAACTGCACAAGCTAATCATTCGAGACATTATCGACACCGAAGTACACGATCTGGTCTCGACCAGCGCCAAGTCCATTGCAGATGCCGGCGTGCAAAGTTCAGACGAAGCGCGCCAGCAGCAGTCGCCCCTGATTCGTTATAGCGATGATTTGTTCCAAGCGAATCGCGATTTGCGAAAATTTCTATATCAGAACGTCTATTACGATCCTCGCGTCTCGGAAGTCAATCGGCGTGCATGCGAAATGCTGCGGCAGGTTTTCCAGGCGTACCTGGCGGATGCCGACAAGCTCGGCGAGGGGGCGGCGAAACGAATTGAGACCGGGGGATTGCATCGCACCGTCTGCGATTACATCGCGGGAATGACGGACCGGTATTTGATAAAAGAACACGCGCGGATTGCAGCTATGTAGCCGCCGACCCCTCGGCGGCGCGATCCGCGGGAGTTAACATCGCCAGCGCCGCGTTTCGCAGAGCGAAACGGCTACGACCTCACGCAGCGGCGCTTCCGTTTTCTTCCCGAAGGTACTGAATCACCAGCCGCAGCCGCTTATTAATAGAGAGTTCTTCGAGGACGCGTTGGCGGCGCAGCGGATCGCTCACAAATGTTGAGGTGACCAGATCCGCAAGCAATTCCGGGTCGCTCAAATCGGAAAGATACCGATCTACTTTAGGCGGAAGCTGCCTGGGGCCATCTCCTTTGAGGTTTGAATAAAGCTCCAGCACTTTCGCAGCTAGCGCTTCGGTTTCCACGGACATTGTCGAGTCGGATTCGAGCGACTCAATCTTTGCAATAGGGAATGGGGATTCCTGCTGGAAAGCGCCGAATCTGACACGCTCGAGTCCCTGCAGAATCAAATTCGATGTGCCGTCGCTTCGTTCAACACATGCCCGAATGAGCCCAACGCTGGCGATGTGGAAAAAGTCGGTTGTCGAATCCCAGTCGACGCAATGTGGTTTGAGCAGCGCAACACAAAACATGCGGTGATGCGCGAGAGCGTGCTTTAACATCGCGCGATAGCGGGACTCAAAAATGTGAAGCGGGAGCAGCGCATGCGGAAAAAGCAGAGCGCCAGGCAACGGCATAACTGGCACTTGTTTGGGAAGGGTTACAGATGAGGACATGACGCGTTGTTTTTTTTTGTACGATATGTGCGTCAGAGAAAGAGCAAGCGGGTGGAGCGTAATTCGTGATTTGTTACAACGTAAAACGTGGCCGGTTTACGCTTCAATGGTTTAACGATTTAACGTGGCGGAGCCATTCCGAACGCGCGAAGCTGTTCGAGGGATATTTGTCCTTCGATGTTGCTTCGGCCGAGCGAAACATACACAAGAGCCGATCCACAACAGACGAGAAGCACACGCGAAGCTGCGCCCAATTTACCGACTCCCATCGCGCTCACGGCAATGTCAACGTTCTTGGCCGCGACGAAATCGATCAAACGCGTCAGTTGCGCCGGAGTGTCGGTGCGTGTCGCCGCCTTAAAAATGTCCGCGCCATACGTTTTCGCCGCGCGTGCTTTGTCTCGCAACTGACTGAGAGTCGGAGTGCTTTTCAGATAATGAACTGAAACAATGCGCCGTACTTTCTGCTTTCGAGCCAGCCGGAGCAGCGGACGGAAGGCGGGAGCGGAGCGCAATTCGACGTCGATATAACGGGCCCGGGATAAGAATCGGGAGAGCAGATTGTGTCGCTGCAGCGCGGATAATCGATTTGCACCGCCCTCCATTGGATGTCGGGCAGTGACGATGAGTGGCGCGCGCAACCGCGAAATTTTGCTCTCTAGCCGGTCCATCACGGCTGCCGCGCCGGAACCCCGCGAAGGCGGGCGTACAAGACAATCCAGGCGCAGTTCGAACAAATCTGGTGGGTCACCCATTCGATTTGCGAAATCGAGCTCCGCCGCCGACGTGATTACGCCCACTACGCGGTGACGTAGGCGAGGCGTGGCCAAACTGCGCGCGATCACATTTAGCGGCCGGCCTTTTGTCCCTGGCGCGAAACCATTCGCTCAACGTACTTGGCGAGAATATCAAACTCGAGATTCATCGAGTCGCCTGCTTTTGCCCGGTCCAGATTGGTGTGCGTTTTCGTATAAGGAATAATCCACGCAACGAAACTTTTCGGGAGAATTTCGGCGACCGTAAGACTGATTCCGTTCACCGCAATCGAGCCCTTGCACGCGACATAATGGCCGAACGCCTCTGGTAAGTCGATTTCCAACCGAAAATCTGCGCCACTCTTCTGGTAGGCGATGATCGGCGAGACACAATCGATGTGCCCTTGCACAAAATGTCCACCAAAGCGCTCGCTTGCGGCAAGAGCACGCTCGAGATTTACCGAATCGTTTTGTCGCAATATTTTCAGGTTCGTGCGCA